>JAWVYG010000128.1:0-6722 GCA_033722815.1 Halioglobus sp. | reverse complement strand
GGGCGTGTGAAGGCGGACTACCGGGTCTGCGCCGGTGACCTGGTGCGCATCCCTCCGTTCAGGGAATCCGATCCCGGCGAGCCGCGCCCGGTACCCGGCCGCGTCCGCGAGCAACTGCTCGAGCGCATCGTGTACGAGGACGACGACCTGCTGGTGATCGACAAGCCTTCGGGGCTGGCGGTACACGGCGGCAGCGGCCTGAGTTTCGGGCTGATCGAGAGCCTGCGCCAGATGCGGCCCGAGGCCGGCTACCTGGAACTCGTGCATCGCCTCGACAGGGACACCTCCGGCCTCATTCTGGTCGCCAAGCGCGCCGCGGCCCTGCGCGACCTGCACCGCCAGTTGCGTGACAAGACCGTGGACAAGCGCTACCTGGCACTGGTCGGCGGCAGCTGGCCCGGGGACCGGCAGCTGGTCGAGGCGCCATTGCAGAAGAACGTCCTGCGCTCCGGCGAGCGCATGGTGAACGTGAGCAGGGAAGGGCGGCACTCGGTCACGGAGTTCTCCGTCGTGGAGCGCTTCGCCGAGGCGACCCTGGTCGAGGCCCGGCCCGTCACCGGCCGCACGCACCAGATCAGGGTCCACGCGCGCCACGTCGGCTGCCCCCTGCTGGGCGACGACAAGTACAGCGACGACGACACGCGGCTGTACGCCCGCAGCATCGGCCTGCGGCGTCTGTTCCTGCATGCCAGCAAACTGGCGTTCACCGCGCGCTCGGGCGCCACGCTCGCGCTCGAGGCGCCGCTCGATGATGAGCTTGAAAAAGTCTTAGAAAATATCCGTAACTTATTGATTTAAATATCTAAGGAAGGTCGATTCCCGCGTCGCGCAGGGCCGCGCCCAGGGCGATCAGCGGCAGGCCTTCCAGGCTGGTGGGGTCGCTGCCGCGCAGCTCCGAGAACAGGGTAATGCCGAGGCTCTCCACCTTGAAGCTGCCGGCGCAGTCGTAGGGCTGGTCCGCTTCCAGGTAGCGGTCGATCTCCTGCCCATCGAGGTCGCGGAAAACGGCCGTGGTGGTGGCCAGGTGCAGCCGCTGGAAGGGCTGCGCGGCGCGCATTACCGCCAGCCCGGTGAAGAAGACCACGCTCTTGCCCGAGCACCGGCGCAGCTGCTGCTGCGCCGTCTCGCGTGTGCCGGGCTTGCCCAGAACATCCCCGTCGAGCGCCGCCACCTGGTCCGAGCCGATCACCAGCGCCGTCGGGTGGCGCGCGCTGATACTGGCCGCCTTGGCGCGTGCCAGCCGCTGCGCCATCTGCGCCGGTGTCTCCCCGTCCAGCGTCGCCTCCTCCACGCCCGGCGCCTCGCAGCGAAAGGGCAGCCGCAGCCTCTGCAGCAGGTTTTCGCGGTAGGGCGAGGTGGAGGCGAGAATAATATCCATGGTGGGGTTGCGCCGCTGTGATATCGGGTCGGCTAGTCTATAGCGACGTCGGCCCCGATGGCAGCGATTTGCGCCGTCGCAGGCAGCGGGTACGCCACCGCGTTGCCCAATAACCACCGGCGGACCGCTCGAAAGGCGGGAGGTGTATCGCCGGCCTGCTTGACCGCCGTCAATGCCGCCGCCGCATGCCCTGTGGCATAAAGTAGCCAGACTATCGAACGGGAAATGCCATGGCCTCCGCCGACGAACAGCCGCGTGGCGTCAAAATCCTCCATGACCCCGTGCGCAACAAGGGCACCGCTTTCACCAGTGCTGAGCGCGATGCGCTGGGGCTCAGGGGGCTGTTGCCGCCGCGCGTTAACACGGTGTCGGAGCAGGAACGTCGCGTACTGGGAAATATCCGTGGCAAGTCTACCGACCTGGAGAAATACCTCTTCCTGGTCGCGCTGCAGGACCGCAACGAGACGCTTTTCTACCGCGTTCTCATCAACAATATCCAGGAGATGATGCCCCTGGTCTACACCCCAACGGTGGGCGCCGCCTGCCAGGAGTTTGGCCATATCTACCGACGCTCCCGCGGCATGTACATCTCCCTGGAGGACTGCGGGCACATCGAGGACATTCTGGGCAACTGGCCCCACGAGGATGTGCGCGTCATCGTCGTCACCGACGGCGAGCGCATCCTCGGGCTGGGCGACCTGGGAACCAACGGCATGGGTATCCCCATCGGCAAGCTGTCGCTGTACACGGCGTGCGCCGGTATCGCACCCTATCACTGCCTGCCGGTCACCCTGGACGCGGGAACCAACAACGAGAAGCTGCTCAACGACGAGCTGTACATGGGACTGGAGCAGCGCCGCGCCCGCGGTCAGGAGTACGATGCGCTGGTGGCGGAGTTTATATCGGCGGCGGAGCGGCGCTTTCCCGGGGTATTGATCCAGCTGGAAGATTTCGGCAACGTCAATGCCTTCCGCATGCTGCGCTCTCTGCGTTCCGATCACTGCGTGTTTGACGACGACATCCAGGGCACTGGTGCGGTCGTGCTGGCGGGGCTACTTGCGGCGCAGCGCGTTACGGGAGGCGCGCTTGAGCAGCAGCGGGTGCTGTTCTTTGGCGCCGGGCAGGCCAATATCGGCGCCGCCAACACTATCGTGGCAGCCCTGCGCGACGCCGGCGTGGACCCGGAAGCGGCGCGGCGCTGCTGCTGGTTCTTCGATTCGTCCGGGCTGCTCGTGGCGGCGCGGCAGGACATCCCGCCCCAGAAGCAGCCCTACGCCCACGATCACCCCGGCGAGACCGACCTGCTGGCGGCCATTGAGTCGCTGCGCCCCACGGCGCTGATCGGTGCAAGCGGGCAGGCGGGCGCATTCAGTGAGCAGGTACTGCGTGCGCTGGCGCGGCTCAACGAGACGCCGATCGTGTTCGCACTGTCCAATCCCACCTCCAAAGCGGAGTGCACCGCCGAGCAGTGTTACCAGTGGACCGATGGCCGCGGCCTGTTCGCCAGTGGCAGCCCCTTCGCACCGGTCGACCGCGGCAACAAGCGCCTCACGCCGGGGCAGGGCAACAACGCCTACATCTTCCCCGGCGTGGGCCTCGGGGTCGTCGCCAGTGGCGCACGGCGGGTGACCGACGAGATGTTCCTGGCCGCGGCCCGGCGGCTCGCTGCACAGGTGAGCGACCCCATGCTGGAGGAAGGCACGCTCTACCCGCCGCTGTCCGATATCCGCGAGGTGAGCGTGATGATCGCTGCAGACGTGGCGGAGCTGGCCTGGGCGCAGGGCCTGACCGAGCGCGAACGACCCGGCGACATCCGCGCCGCGATCGAGGAGCAACTGTACAGCCCGGTTTACCCGCACTACGCGTGACGTACACGCTCTCGCGGCGCCGCGTCACTCGGCTTGACCGGGGCGACAAGGGGCGAGGTCAGTAAATCAGCTCGCGCCAGTGCCCCGACGTCGTCTTGGCCAGCTTCAGCGCCTGCCACTCGTCTTCCGATCCCAATAATGAAGACAGCGTTTTTTCCAGCGTATCGAGAACGGCCTGGCGGCCTGCGACGTAGACATAGCCCTTGTCGCTGTGCAGTATCTCCAGCACCTCGTCACTGCGGTCGTGGATTTCGCCGGCGATATCCGCGGGCGAGTCCCAGTGCGGCCGCGGGCTCAGCGCCTGGAACGCCTTGAACGTGTCCATGTCGTAGTACTGCGCGAAGTCGTCGATCTGGTCATTCATGTACAGCAGCTCCATGCCGGTGCGCGCGCCGTAGAACAGCCTGACGCGCCCGCGCCAGTCACCGACGTCCTGGTAGATGTGCCTCACGAGGGCGCGGAAGGGGGCGATACCGGTGCCCATGCCGATCAGCAGGAGGTCCGCGTCGTGCTCTTTCGGCACCTCGAAAGGCAGGCCGAAGGGGCCGTTGATGGTGATCACGTCGTCCGCTGTGCGGTCGCACAGGTAGTTGGAGGCGATGCCCGGGTATTCCTCGCCGTTGTGCTCGTCGATGTAACTGCAGCGCTTCACGCACAGCTTGATGACCGGCTTGCCGCGCTCATTGGTCTGCGGGCTGTCCGCCACGGTGTAGAGCCGGAAGTGGTTGTCGTGACCCAGTTCCAGGTCGGGCCTGCCGGCCTGGCGGAAAGGCCCCTCGACGATAACGCCGATACTCTGGCCAATGGCGAAGGTGAACTCCGCCACGTCGATCTCGAGCTGCAGCTCGTGCACCTCCTCCGCCGCACTCGGCCCCGTGATAGGGATGTTGGAGAGAATCCTCGCGCGGTAGCGCTCGCCGCTGTCGAAATCCTGTAGTCGCATATTGCGTTCCTCCTGCCGGTCGTACTCAGGCCGCCCCGAGACCGGCAAAGCCCATGAATGTCAGTGACAGTATGCCCGCCACCATCAATGTAATTGCCGCACCCTGTACCACATCGGAGAGGCTGGCCAGTTCCAGCTTCTCGCGTATCCCCGCCATCAGCACCAGCGCCAGCGTAAAGCCCGCGCCGGCCCCCAGGGCGAACACCGAGCACTGCAGCAGGTCGTAGCCGCGATTGGTCTGGAACAGGGCCACGCCCAGGATGGCGCAGTTCGTGGTGATCAGCGGCAGGAATATCCCCAGTGCGCGGAACAGCGCGGGGCTCATCTTTTTCACGAACATCTCGACGAACTGTACGGTCGAGGCAATGATGACGATGTAGGAGATGAGCCGCAGGTAGGGCACGCCGGCCCACTCCAGCAGCAGGTTCACACCAAAGGCGCTCAGCGAGGCGACCAGCATGACGAAGGTCACCGCCCCGCCCATGCGTGTGGCGGTGGAGAGTTTCGCCGACACGCCCAGGAAGGGACAGATCCCGAGGAAGTAGGCGAGCACGAAATTGTTCACCAGGCTGGCGTTGATGAAAATGGACCAGAGGCCGGCGTCGTTCACGATGCCCCCTCCAGCGTCTGCGCGCGGGCCTGCCGCCGCGCTTTCGCCGCGTTGATCAGCAACAGCAATACGCCCAGCGTGAAGAAGCCGCCGCCGGGCAGGATCATCACGATCCACGGCTGGAACTGCGCAGGCAGTACGGCGACGCCGAACAGGCTGCCGTTGCCGAGCAGCTCGCGCACGCCGCCCATGCACAGCAGCGCCAGGGTGAAGCCCAGGCCCATGCCGAGGCCGTCCAGCAGGGCGCGGGCCGGGCCGTTGCGCGACGCGAACGCCTCCGCCCGCCCGAGGATCAGGCAGTTCACCACGATCAGCGAGATGAAGGCGCCGAGGCTTTTGTGCAGCTCGAGGCTGATCGCCTGTATCAGGTAGTCCACCACGGTGACGAAGGTGGCGATGATCAGGATGAAGGTGGCGATGCGCACCTCACGCGGGATGATGTTGCGCAGCACCGATACCAGGGTGTTGGACAGCGTGAGCACGAACAGCGTGGCCAGCCCCATGGACAGGCCGTTGATGGCGGAGTTGGTCACTGCCAGCACCGGGCACATGCCGAGCAGGTACACGAACACCGGGTTCTCGCGCCACAGGCCCTTGAGGAAGTCGTCGGCAGTGGGCGTGTTGCCCTGTTCAGCGTTCATCGCCGGCCTCCTCATCTGCGCTGAACTCGCTGCGCATGCCCCATAGCAGCGGCACCCAGCGCACGGTGCTGTCGCGCAGCATATCGGCGATCGCCTGCGACGAGATGGTGGCGCCCGAGATGGCGTCGATCTGCCAGGGTCGGGTTTTCTGGCCGGGCTTTACCAGGACGATGGGATTGGCGAGCTGCGTGCCGTCGGCGGCCAGGCGCACGTCCAGCGCCGTGAAGTTGTCGACGAACACCGGATCCTTCTCGATCTTATCGCCCAGGCCCGGCGTCTCGCGGCTTTCCAGTACCTGCATGCCGACGACGGCCTGCCGGGCGGGGTCGTAGCCGTAGAGAATGCGGATCGTATCCTGGTAGCCCATGCGCTGGGCTTCCAGCGCGATGCCGGCGAGTTCACCCCCGGCGTCGAAGGCCGCGTACACCGGCTGTTCCAGGTCGTAGCGGCGAAAACGGGTGGCGCCTGGCAGCACCTCCAGTACCGCTTTCTCCAACGCCGCCGCCCGGTTGCGTTCGATCACCGGCAGGGTGTAGAGGAACACCGCCACGATCAGCAGGGCGCAGAAGATGCCCGTCCCCACCATGGCGCGGTACATCTGCCACGCCGGGCGCGGCGTCGCATCGCTGGCGATGATCTCCGGCCGGCTCACCGGACGCCCCTGCCGGTGGTGCCGAACGCCCGCGGCTGGACGAGCCGGTCGATGTGGGGCGAAACCGCGTTGGCGATCAGGATCGCGTACATCACCCCCTCGGGCATACCGCCCCACAGGCGGATGACCACCACCAGCGTCCCGATCAATACGCCGTACAGCACCACGCCGCGGGCGGTGATGGGCGAGGCGACCATGTCGGTGGCCATGAACACGGCGCCCAGCATGAGCCCGCCGGACAGCAGCATGAACAACGGGCCGGGGTACTGCCCCGGGGCGATCCAGCCGAGCAGGGCGGCAAGGCCAGCGACGGTGGCGAAGATGGCCGCGGGGATGCGCCAGTTCATCATGTTGCGTGCCACCAGCCAGGCGCCGCCGAGCAGGATCAGCAGTGCGCCGGTCTCACCGGTGGAGCCGGCGGTCATACCCAGCAGCAGGTCGCCGGCGGGCGTCGCCGCCTGTTCGAATTTCATCTGCGCCAGCGGCGTGGCGGCGCTGACGCCGTCGTACTCGGGCCGCGCGAAGGGGAGCGTGAGGGTAGAGGCGGGCAGTTCCGTGAAGCGCTGTGCCAGCATAGGTGGCTGCCACGACGTCATCGCCGCTGGAAACGCGGCCTGCAGGAAGGCGCGG
>JAWVYG010000127.1:0-6802 GCA_033722815.1 Halioglobus sp. | reverse complement strand
GACCGCGGGGCGGCGCCCGGGTGGACAGGGGCTGTGTCAGTCCCGCCGCGGGCCGGGTGCGCCGCGGCGGACGGGAGAATCAGGCGACGGGCTCGTTCCACTCGCCGTATTCGCTGCGCTTGCCGCGCACCGTGTCGAAGTACATGCCCTGCAGCTTCTCGGTGAGGGGCCCGCGGCTGCCGCTGCCGATGGTGCGGCCGTCCAGTTCGCGGATCGGCACCACCTCCGCGGCGGTGCCGGTGAAGAAGGCCTCGTCCGCCACGTAGACCTCGTCGCGGGTAATGCGCTTCTCCTGGATGCGGTAGCCGAGTTCGTCCGCCAGCGCGAAGATGGTGTTGCGCGTGATGCCGTCGAGACAGGAGGTCAGCTCCGGCGTGTAGATGCGGTCGTCGCGCACGATGAATACGTTCTCGCCCGAGCCCTCGGCGACGTAGCCCTCATTGTCCAGCATCAGTGCCTCCTCGGCGCCCGAGTCCAGCGCCTCGCGCAGGGCCAGCATGGAGTTGATGTAGTTGCCGTTGGCCTTGGCCTTGCACATGGAGATGTTGACGTGGTGGCGCGTGTAGGACGAGGTGCGAACCACGATCCCGCGGTCGCGCGCGTCCGGGTCCAGGTAGGAGGGCCACTCCCAGGCCGCGATCATGACGTGGGTGCGCAAGCCGTCGGCGCGCAGGCCCATGCCCTCGGAGCCGTAGAAGCACATCGGGCGCAGGTAGCCCTCTTCCAGGCCGTTCTCGCGCACCACGTCTTTCTGCGCCTGGTTCAGGGTGTCCTTGTCGTAGGGCATGTCCATGCTCAGGATGTGGGCCGAGCGGAACAGCCGGTCCGTGTGCTCCTTCAGGCGGAAGATGCAGGTGCCGCGATCGGGCGTGCTGTAGGCGCGCACCCCCTCGAAGACCCCGAGGCCGTAGTGGAAGGTATGGGTGAGCACGTGCACCCGGGCATCGCGCCAGGGCACCATTTCACCATCCATCCAGATTAGACCGTCGCGATCCGCCAGACTCATCACTCTACTCCTTCGCCATCTTCGTTGTGTTCAATCTCATAGGGCGCGAACAGCTGCCGCCACTTCGCCGTCACCGCGGCGCGGGCATCGGCGAACGCATCCGCCGGGGCCACCCCGGGCTGCTGCTGCAAGGAAAGTTGGTGGGCAGCGCTGCGGTAGGCGATGTACGCCTGCGTCAGGGCTTCGCACTCGTGCTGCTCGAAAAAGCCTTCCCGGCCCAGGGTCTCGAGAATGCGGACATTGTCGGACCAGCGCGCCAGTTCCGGCTCGCGATGGGACCACGCCAAGACGGCGTATTGCACCATAAATTCGATATCGACGATACCACCGTAACCCTGTTTTAGGGGAAATTCCCCTTCTGCCGCCTTCTCCTGTGGTAGTAAGTGCTTACGCATCTTGTCGCGCATGGCCACCACATCGCGCGCCAGGGCCGCCTCGTCGCGCGCCTGGCAGAGGATATCGCGGCGCACGGTATCGAACTTCTGCGCCACCGCATCGTCGCCCGCGACGAAGCGAGCACGTACTAACGCCTGGTGTTCCCAGGTCCACGCGGAGTCCTGCTGGTAGCTGCGGAAACCGTCGAGGGTGTTCACCAGCATGCCCGACTCCCCCGAGGGACGCAGGCGCATATCGACCTCGTACAGCTGGCCCATGGTCATGCGCGTCTCCAGGATGTGGATGATGCGCTGCCCAAGCCGGGTGTAGAACACCGCGTTGTCGATGCTGCGCTCGCCGTCCGTGGCGCCGCTTTTCGCCCCGTCGTGGATGAAGACCAGGTCCAGGTCGGAGCCGTAGCCGAGCTCGATGCCGCCCATCTTGCCGTAGGCGAACACGGCAAAGCCGGTGCCGTGGCTGTCGCGCTGCGGCTCGCCGTACTTGCGCGTCAGGTCCGCCCAGGCCACGGTGAGCACGTGTTCGAGGATGGCCTCGGCGATCCACGTCAGCTTGTCGCTTACCTGCATCAGCGGCAGCCGCCCGGCGACCTCGCTGGCGGCCACGCGCAGCACGTGAGCGGCCTTGTAGTAGCGCAATGTGTCCATCTGCGCCTCCAGGTCCAGCGGGTCCAGACGGCCCACCTGCTGCTGCAATTCCTCGCGCAGCAGCGCCTTGTCCGGCGCGCTGTACAGGCTGGCGCGGTCGAGGAACTCGTCCAGCAGCGCCGGGGTGGCGGCCATCTGCTGCGCGATCCAGGGGCTGGCGCCGCACAGGCGCACCAGGTCCGCCAGCGCCGGCGGGTTCTCCACCAGCAGCACCAGGTAGGCGCTGCGCCGCACCACCGCCGCTACCAGCGGCAGCACCCGCGCCAGCGACAGGTCCGGGTCGGGGGCCTCGGTGCAGGCGCGCAGCAGCAGTGGCATGAACTGCTCCAGCCGCTCGCGGCCCTCCACCTGCAGCGTCATCACGCGGCCGTTATTGCGCAGTTCCTGCAGCGCCGCGAAACTATCCTGCGGCCTTGCGTAACCGAGCTCGGACAGGACCTCTTCGGTCAGGCTGTCGCTCCACAGCGCGGCGTCGGCCTCACCCACGTCGTCGTCCTGCTCCGGCTCGGCGATCAGCTCGCGGAAATGTCCCGCTACCAAGGCGCGCTGTTCCTGCAGCGCATGAGTGAACGCTTCCCAACCGTCAAAGCCCATCACCACGGCCATGGCGAGCCGCGGCAGCTCCTCGGTGGGCAGGTCCTGGCTCTGCCTGTCCAGGTAGCCCTGTATCGCGTGCTCGGCGTCGCGCAGGAACAGGTAGGCCGTGCGCAGCTGCGCTACCGCCGCCTCCGGCAGGCAGCCGAGCGCTGCGCACTCGGCCAGCACGGGGAGAAGCTCGCGCTGCTGCAGCCCGCGGTCGCGGCCGCCGCGAATGAGCTGGAAGCACTGGGCGATGAACTCCACCTCGCGGATGCCGCCGTGACCCAGCTTGACGTTGTCCTGCAGCCCCTTGCGCGCCACCTCGGCGGTGATCATCTGCTTCATGCCGCGCAGGCTGTCGATCACCGCGAAGTCCACGTAGCGGCGGAACACGAAGGGCCGCAGCATGGCCATGAGTTCCTCGCCACGGGCGGGATCGCCGGTCACCGGCCGCGCCTTGATCAGGGCGTAGCGCTCCCAGTCGCGGCCCTGGTCCTGGTAGTAGGCCTCCAGTGCGCTGAAGTTGTGTACCAGCGCGCCGCTGTCGCCGTAGGGCCTAAGGCGCATGTCGACGCGGAACACGAAGCCGTCCGCCGTCACCTGGTCCAGCGCGCCGATCAGGCCGCGGCCGACGCGGGTGAAGAACTCCTCGTTACTGAGCGGCTTCTTATCGCTGTCGGTCTGCCCGGCCTCCGGGAAGGCGAAGATCAGGTCGATGTCGGAGGAGATATTCAGCTCGCGCGCGCCGAGCTTGCCCATCGCGATGACGATCAGCTGCTGCGGCTCGCCGCTGTCGCGGCCGAGCGGCACGCCGAAACGCGCCTGCACCTCGGCCTGCACGACCTCCAGCGCCGTATCGATGGCCGCCTCCGCCAGCAGCGAGGCGTCGCGCACGGTTTCGAGCGTGTCGGCGAGGCGGCAGAAGTCGCGCCACACGATGCGCAGCATGTGCCGCGCGCGCCACCGGCGCAGCGCCGGCTGCAGTTCGGCGCCCTCCTCGTCCAGCGCCGCGCGCAGGTCGCGGCGAAAATCTTCCGCCTCCAACGTGCGCTGCAGGTCGCCGCTGCCGAACAGCTCGCCCAGCAGCGCCGGCCTGCGCCGTAGCAGGTCCGCCGCGAAGGGGCTGCAGGCGAGCACCCGCGCGAGCTGGGCGGCCGCGTCGGCGCCGGGCTCGAGGGTGGACAGTGCGGCACCGAACGCCTCTTCGCCGCGCTCCAGGATATTGTCCCAGGCCGTGGTGGCCTGCTGGGCCAGGGCTGCGGGGAGTGCGCTCACATCGGGGCTCAGCATCGGGGCATCGTCCGGTATTTCGCCGGGGGCCGGCGTCGCGACTCGCAGGTCACACGGGTGTGGGACGACGCAAGCGGCGCGGCAGGTTCGGCGTGGTGACTTCGGTAGCGGCCCAGCATAGCGCAACCGGGCGGGTCAGCGGGCAGTGTGGTGACCGCGCTGTAGGCCGGCGATGATATAGATCATGATGTAAGGGCTCACTACAGCTCGAGGGCAGGTGCGACGCGCATGACCTCCTCGATGGTGGTCTCACCGCGCACCACCCGGGCCGCGCCCGACAGGCGCAGGGTCTTCATGCCCTCGCCCATGGCCACCTCGCGGATGCGGTTGGTATCGAGCTGCGGGGTGACCAGTTCCTGCACCGCCGGCGTGTTGACCAGCACCTCGTAGATGCCCTGGCGGCCCACGTAGCCCGTCTCGCGGCAGGCGCGGCAGCCGACCGGGTGGGCGACGCTGGCCGGAGGCGGCACCTCCCAGGGGTGGGTGAGCTGCTGCCAGGCGCCCTCGTCCACGTCGCCCATGGTCTTGCACGCCGGGCACAGTATGCGCACCAGCCGCTGCGACATGATGCCGCGGATCGTCGCCTTCACCAGGTAGGCCGGCACGCCCAGCTCCAGCAGGCGCGACACCGAGCTGGGGGAATCGTTGGTGTGCAGCGTGGACAGCACGAGGTGGCCGGTCAGCGCCGCCTGGGTTGCCATGTTGGCGGTTTCCAGGTCGCGGATCTCCCCGATCATGATGATGTCCGGGTCCTGGCGCATGAGCGCGCGCACCCCGGCGGAAAAATCCAGGTCGATGCTGTGGTTGACCTGCATCTGGTTGAAGGCGCCCTCCACCATCTCGATCGGGTCCTCGATGGTGCAGACGTTCACCTCCGGCTGGGCCAGCTGGCGCAGGGTGGAGTACAGCGTGGTGGTCTTGCCCGAACCGGTGGGGCCGGTGACCAGCACGATGCCGTTGCCGGCGTCGGTCATGGCGTTCCAGTGGGCCAGGTCCTCGTCCGCCAGGCCCAGCTCCTCGAAACTGCGCTGCAGGACGTCCGGGTCGAAAATCCGCATCACCAGCTTCTCGCCGAAGGCCGTGGGCAGCGTCGACAGGCGCAGTTCCACCTCGTTGCCCTGGGGCGTGCGCGTTTTCAGGCGGCCGTCCTGGGGGCGGCGCTTCTCCGCGAGGTCCATGCGGCCGAGGATCTTGATGCGGCTGCACACCGCCGCCACCACCTGGGCCGGCAGCTCGTACACGTTGTGCAGCACGCCGTCGATACGGAAGCGCACGTAGCCCTGCTCGCGGCGCGGCTCCACGTGGATGTCGCTGGCACGCTGCTCGAAGGCGTACTGCAGCAACCAGTCCACCACGTTGACGATGTGCTGGTCGTTGGCATCGGGCTCCCCCGCGCTGCCCAGCTCGAGCATCTGCTCCAGGTTGCCCAGGTTGGAACCGGCGGCGAAGCGCTCGGTGGAACCGGCGCCGCGCACCGAGGTGGCCATGCTGTAGAACTCGGCCGTGTGGCGGGCGATCTCCCGCGGGTCGGCGAGTACGCGACGGATGGGCTTGCGCAGCACGTGCTCGAGGTTCTTCTCCCAGGCCGTGATGTAGGGCTCGCCGCTGGCAATCAGCACTTCGTCGTCATTCACTTCCACCGCCAGGATGCGGTGGCGCTCGGCGAAGGCGCGGGACATGACCTCGGCCACCTCCGTGACCTTGATCTTCAGCGGATCGATGCGGAACACCGACTGGCCGACGCGCTCGCCCAGCCAGGCCAGCAGGGTGTCCATGTCGAGCACGGCGCCGGGGCGGGCCTGGTCGGCAAGCCCCTGCTCTGACAGGAATACCAGCGGGTGCACGCGCAGGCTGGACGAGTGGGACACGCGGGTGACATCGGCCTGCGACACGCGGCCATCGGACAACAGCTGCTGCAGCAGCGTCGACAGGGTGAGGCGCTGGTCCATCTGCGACTGGTCCACCTGCATAACTGTGCTCACTCCTTCGGTGACAGGGGCGTCCAACAGCCGCCGCGGCTACAGGTGAGCGGCCGCAGCGCATGCGCGCCATGCTAACACAGAGCGCCTCCAGGCTGATCCAGCTCAAGTAAAGCGGCCAGGACCCTATGTTACTTTTTTATTACAGAATTGTGACAGCCACGAGCCCGTGCCTTACCACGGGCCAGCGCAGCTGCACTCAAGCAGCAGGGAGTTACCGACATGGCAGGCAGAAACCCCCTGGGCAGCCTCTTCGGCCGCTCGCCCATCCGCCCCATCCAGGAACACATGCAGATGGCGGACCAGGCAGCGCAGTTACTGCCGGACCTGTTCAGCGCCTGCGAAGCGCAGGATTGGCAGGCCGTCAGCGACATCACGGCAGAAATTGCCAAGGCCGAGCGCGCCGCCGACAAGCTGAAGCGCTCGGTGCGGCGGCACCTGCCGAAGAGCCTGTTCCTGCCCGTGCCACGCTCCGACCTTCTGGGCCTCGTGTCGATCCAGGACAGCGTCGCCAACACCGCCAAGGACATCGCGGTGATCGTGAAAGGGCGACAGATGCGCTTTCCCGACAAACTGATACCGGCGCTGGAAGACTACGTCGAAGCCACCGCGGCAACGTCCCACCAGGCGCTGAAGGCGATCCAGGAGCTGGACGAACTGCTGGAGGTCGGTTTTTCCGGCCGCGAGGTGAAACTGGTGGAAGACATGCTCAAGGAACTCGACAAGCTGGAGAGAGTCACCGACAAGCATGGCGCCGCCGTGCGCGCGAAGCTCTTCAAGATGGAGCAGGAGCTACCCGCGGTAGACGTGATGTTCTACTACCGCATCCTGTCCCTGCTTGGGTCCGTGGCCGACCACGCCGAATCCGTCGGCGACCGCCTGCAGACCCTGCTGGCCCACTGACCTTC
>JAWVYG010000126.1:0-6848 GCA_033722815.1 Halioglobus sp. | reverse complement strand
TACCGTCGGCCATGGGGTGAAAGGCGTTCGCGCAGTAGGCCTCCAGGCTGTGTGACAGCGCATCCATGCCGGTGGCGGCGGTGAGCTCTGGCGGCAAACCTACGGTCAACTCGGGGTCGAGGATCACGCGCTGCGGCAGCATGCGCGGGTGAAAAACAATCTTCTTCACCTGCGCCGTCTCGTCGGTGATCACCGAGGCGCGGCCGACCTCCGAACCGGTGCCGGCGGTGGTCGGTGCCGCGACGATGGGCGCGATGCCCTCCTCGCGCACGCGCAGCCAGTTGTCCCCCGCATCCTCGAAGTCCCACAGCGGCCGCTCCTGCCCCGCCATCAGCGCGATGGTTTTGCCGACGTCCAGGGCGGAGCCGCCGCCGATGGCGACCACCCCGTCGTGACCGCCGGCGCGGACGGCGCGTACGCCCTCCTCGACATTGGCGCCCGTGGGATTGCCGCGCACCGCACTGAACACCTGCAGCGCGAGGCCCGCATCGAGGCACGACTGCTGTGCGCGCTGCAGCTGCGGCAGCTGCGCCACGCCGGGGTCGGTGACCAGCAGCGGCGCCGCGATGCCCAGCGCATGACAGGCCGCCGGCAGTTCGGCCATGCGTCCGGCGCCGGCAATGATACTGCTGGGGTAATTCCAGTTCCCGGTGACGGGCGTGTCCTCCATTACTCAGATAATCTCGAAATAGCGCTGCAACTCCCAGTCGCTGACGTGGCGGCGGAACTCCTGGCTCTCCCACTCCCGGCTGGCGGCGTAGTGTTCGACGAACGCGTCGCCGAACAGCGTGCGCGCCACCGCGGACTCGCGCAGTGCGACGGCTGCCGCATCGAGCGTGGATGGCAATGCGAGCTCCGGTGCATGTTGCAGGTCGTAGGCGTTGCCGGTGACCGCCTCGCCCGGTTCCAGTTCGTGCTCGATGCCGTACAGGCCGGCACCCAGCGCCGCCGCCAGCGCCAGGTAGGGGTTGGCGTCGGCGGAGCCGAGCCGGAACTCGACGCGCTGTGACTTCTCCGAGCCGGGAATCACGCGCAGCGCGGTGGTGCGGTTCTCGGTGCCCCAGGTGGCATCGGTCGGCGCCCAGAAGCCCGGCACCAGCCGCGAGTACGCGTTCACCGTCTGCGCCAGCATGGCGAGCAGCTCCGGCATGAGGCGCTGCTGCCCCGCGAGGAACTGGCGCTGGGTCGCGCTCATGTTATGCTCGGCGCCGGCCTCGAAGAACGCCGAGCCGCCATCGAGGTTGCGCAGCGACATGTGGATATGCCCGGACTGTCCCGGGTAATCGTTCGACCAGCGCGCCATGAACGTCGCCATCATACCCTGGCGTTGCGCCCAGACCTTGGTGAAGGTCTTGAACAGGGCCGCCTTGTCCGCCGCGTTCGCGGCGCCGTCCACGGCGATCGCCGCCTCCAGCACACCGGGGCCCGTCTCCGTGTGCAGCCCCTCGATGGGGAAGTCCATCTGCCGCGCCAGCGTCAGCAGGCTGTGGTACAGGTCCGCGTGCACCGAGTTGCGCAGCACCGAGTAGCCGAAGAATCCGGGCGTGATCGGCTGCAGGTCGCGATAGTTTTTTTCGCGCACCGAGTCCGGGGTCTCGTTGAACAGGAAGAACTCGTACTCGAACGCCGCATTGACGTCGAAGCCCATGGACTGCGCCTTGTCCAGCACCCGGTGCAGCACGTTGCGCGGGCATAGGTCGGCCGCGGCGCCGTCGAACTCGCACAGGAACAACAGCGAGTTGTCCTCGAAAGGCAGTTCGCGACAGGTCTCTGGCAGCACGCGCACCGGGGCATCGGGGTAGCCCGTGTGCCAGCCGGTATAGGTGACGCCGCGGTTCTCGTACAGCTGGTCATTGGAATCCCAGCCGAGCACGACGTCGCAGAAGGCCAGGCCGTTGTCGAGGATGGAGAAGAACTTGTCGCGGCTGACATACTTGCCGCGCATCACGCCGTCCACGTCGTGCAGGCCGATCTTCACGTAGTCGATCTCGCGTTCGCGGACGATGGCCTTCGCGTCCTCGACGCTGCCTACTTCGCGCGGATTGATCATGTTGCTGCCTCCGGGTTTACTGGGTGCATTGAGTATAACGGCATCGAACGGGGTCGGCGTGATGCCGCGGTCTACCGGTCGACAGACAGGAGGCGCCTGCCGGGATAGCTGCCTGGCACCAGTTCACCCCCTGCTATCACCAGTTCGCCGTTGACCAGCAGGTACTCGATGCCGGTGGCCTCCCGGAACGGGTCCATGTAGGTGGCGTTGTCGAGGATAGTGTCGGGATCGAAGATGGTGATGTCGGCGTCGGCCCCCGGCTGCAGCCTGCCCTTGCGCCGGAACGACGGCGCGTAGGTCTCGAGACGGCGCGCCGGCAGCAGCGTCATCTTGCCGAGGGCGGTGGCCAGGTCGAGCAGGCCGTGTTCGCGCACGTAGCGCGCCAGCACCTTGCTGAAGGCACCGTTATGGGGCGCCACCTTCTTGTCCCTGGACACCATGGCCACCAGGTCGCTGACGATGATCACCCCGGGCTCCTGCACCGCCCGGCGCGTCCACTCCTCCTCCAGGTAGTGGTGGATGACCGCACCGTCTGGCCGGTTGCGATAGTAGTCCTCCCACATTTCCCGGGTGAACCACTCCCCCGTCTCGGCCCACTGCACATCCTCGTAGCTGATGTTGAATATCGTCTGCCAGTCGCGGCCGAATACGGCGGAGGAAATCAGCGCCGAACCCGCGTTGTAGGGCAGCACCTCGGTGGTGATATCCACGCCGGACCGGCGCGCGGCGCGGATCGCCTGCAGGAAACCGTCCAGGTTGCTCACCGCGTTGTGCGTGATGTGGCAGACGTGTACCGGGGCGCCGTACTCGCGCGCCAGGTCGATGACCTCGTGCAGGCCGGCAATGTCCCCGTCGATGCCGCGGCGAATGTGCACGAATACGGGCGCGCCGCGCTCGGCGGCAGTGCTGAACAGCATGCGCATCTCGGCGTCGCCGATAGCGGCGCTGAAGTAATCCAGCGGCAGGCCGATGCCCAGCGCGCCGGCGTCCAGGCTCTCGTCGAGCCTGGCCTGCAGGGCCTGCAGCTCGTCGGCGGTGGCGACGCCTTCGAAGGAGGCGGCCAGCGCGGTCTGCACGTCGCTGAATACGAATTTGAGCGCGGTCCACCAGCCCTTCAGGCCGACCGGCATGGGCATCCGCTGCGCGTCCGACATGCGCAGGCCGTCCTTTTCCAGGATGCGCGCCATGGCGTGGCCCGCCGAGGCCCCGTAGTTGATCAGCGGCTGCGCGGCAATCGCGCCGCCGTACTCGCGCACGGGGTAGTAGCCGGCCTCCAGTTCCAGCGCGGTGGTCACGCCATCGAAGGCCTGGAAGTACTGCCCCAGCGGTGTGGGCGAGTGGGTGTGCAGGTCGATAAAGCCGGGGGACACCACCAGCCCTGTCGCATCGATGGTCAGCGGCGCGCGCAGCGGCTGCTCGGCGATGGTGACGACCCTGCCGTCGCGAATCCCGACGTGCGCGATGGCGTCCAGGCCGGTCTCCGGGTCGATCACGCGCCCGTGGTTGATCGCCACGGAGAGTTCCGCGGCGGTGGCGTTGGTCGCGAGCAGCACGGCGATCGACAGCGCCGCGGCCCGCAGCGCCCTGCACAGCAATGCGGCGACAGCCCGCGCAGGCGTCGCGCCCGGGTGTCGCACGACGGGGCTACTCATGGGCGGCGAGCGCGCTGTCGGCGCCGGCAACGCGCGCGACGGCTGTTACCTCCACCGCAACACCGTTCATATGCGACATCCCCGACCCGGGCTCGATCGAACCGGGGCCATCGGGGATGATGCGGTTGACGTTGACGCCGGTGGTCTGGCTGGCGACGCTGAGCCCGCCGGCCGAACTGTGACCCCAGCCGTGGGGCACGGCGACGCTGCCGGGCATCATGTCCTCGTCGCGCCGCACCGGGATATCGATAAACTTGTCGCCGCACTGCACGCGTGCGGTATCGCCGTCGCCGAGACCGCGCGCATCCGCATCCGCGGGGTGGATGTACAGGTAGTTGGTGTGGCGCTCGCCCTGCACGAACACGTCGACGTTGTGCGCCCAGGTGTTGTGGGTATAGCGCTCGCGCTTCTGGATGAGCTTCAGGGCGTCGGCCCGCTGCCGTTCGCGCTCGAAGGCCTGCGGCAGCAGCGCCGCGCGCTCGACCAGGTCCGGCGGCGCCAGCTCGACCTTGCCCGAGGCGGTGTTGACGCGCTTCCCGAGGTAGTCCCCGGGGCGGTTGGGTTCCAGCAGCACCCCGTCGGGCTGCCCGCGCAGGCGACGCAAACCGCCCAGCCTGCCCGACCTCGCCAGCAGCGACAGGAACAGCCGGTCCGCCGAACTGCGTTGCCCCAGCCACGGGATCGCGCCCAGCAGTTCGGCCAGGTTGCTGGCCCACTGCAGCAGGCGGGACCCGCCGATGGGCCTGCCGGCGCTGCGGCACAGCTGGCGCAGGATCAGGCCCTCGTCGCGGCACTCCCCGGGCGCAGGGATCACCGGGTCCGTGTAGGTAAAACTGCGGGTCGGCATCAGCCCCATGACGGTAAAGAAATAGAACGGCACATCCGCGCGCTCGAGGCTGTGCAGCCCGGGCAGGATATAGTCGGCGTACTCCGCCGTCTCGTTGCGCACGATGTCCAGGCACACGAACAGCTCGAGGTCGTCGAACGCCTGTGCCAGGCGATCGCTGCCGGCGCAGGTCAGCAGCGGGTTGCCGGACATGTTGAACATCGCCCGCACCTTGCCCGGGCCGGGCGTGAGAATCTCGTCGGCCATGATGCCGGCGGGAATCGTGCTGTTCACGTAGGGGATCGCGCCTATACGCGACGTCGGCCTGTCCTCGCTCACGGGCGGACGCGGGACGACGCCCCTGCCCGCCAGCACGCCGCCGCGCCGGTCCAGGTTGCCGCTGATGGCATTGATGGCCTCCTGCAGCCAGTAGGCCAGCAGCGCAAAACTGCCCTGGTTGACCCCGGTGGAACAGTACAGGGCGGCGCCGTCCGCGGCGAGGTAGGCAGCCACCATCTCCCGCAGCGTGGCGGCGGGGATGCGCGTGACCTCCTCCACCCGCTCCGGCGGCCACGGCTGCGCCACCTGCGCCAGCGCCTCATAGCCGTTCATGTACCGCGCCACGCGGTCGTGGTCGACGCCGTCCCGCGCGATGACCTCGTGCAGGAAGCCGAGCAGGAAAAACACGTCCGTATCCGGCCTGATCGGCACATGCTCGCCGAATCGTTTCGCCGACTCCGTGCGGCGCGGGTTGACCCAGTAGACCCGGCCGCCGCGCTCCTCGATAGCCTGCAGGCGCGCCATCGGGTGCGGCAGGGACAGGAAGCTCATCTTCGAGATCACCGGGTTGCTGCCGATGACAATCAGCAACTGCGTGTGATCGACGTCGGGGAACACCTGCTCGTTGGGTCCGCCGAACAGCCTTTCACCACCGGCGAACTTGTTGGCGCAGTCCTGCGTGCCCGGCGTGAACAGCTTGTCGGCGCCGAAAGCCTTCAGCAGCAGTGTCATCACCGTGGTGGGCCATATGCTGAAGGCGATCGGGTTGCCCATGTAGGCGGCGATCGCCGACCCGCCGTGCTGCGCGTGTATCGCGCGCAGCCGGCTGCCGATTTCGTCCAGCGCCTGTTTCCAGCCGATCGGCACGAACTCACCGTCGACCTTTTTCAGCGGCGTCTGCAGGCGATCGGGGCTGTGCGCGAACTCGCCCATGCGCAGCCCCTTGATGCAGGCGTAGCCCTTACTGGCCACGTGGTCCGGGTTCGGCTTGATGTCGACGACGCGGTCGTCCTGCGTGCTCACCACCAGGCCGCACTGGGCCTCGCAGATACGGCAGAATGTCTTGCTCTGGACGGTCTGTGGCACTCAGGAATCCCCGCTGTTGGCAACCGCGCCGCCGCGGCGCCACGCCAAGGTGCCACAGCTGTACTCGTCGCGTCCAGGCACCATGCGCTCAGTCGTTACCACGGCCGTTACACCTGTGCCGCGGCGAAGGCGACGCCGTCGTCAACACCCAGGTCGTAGGTGTCCTGCAGGCCCTGCGGATCGGCGTACTCGAACTTGTCGATAAGAATCGGCCGGCTGGGCTGCACGTAGACGCGCTGCGCGGGCGGCGGCAACGGCTGCCGGTAGCGCTTGCTCAGCAGCACCAGCGTGCGGCCTTCGCGGCCGTCCGCCAGGTGCGCAGGCACGTTGTCGATGATACCGCCGTCGAGCACGCGCTGGCCCCTGTAACCGTCCCCCGGCAGTACCGGCGGCACGCAGGACGAGGCCAGGATAATGTCGATAAGCTCGGCGACGTCCCGCGCTTCCTCGTGGCCCGCGGCGATGGGCGTAAATCCCAGGCGCCGGGTCCAGGTGGGGTGCAGCACCCCCGTCAGGTGTTTTTCCAGGCCGTACAGGCTGAAGGCGGCCAGTGTGCCAACGGTCGTCGGCAGGTAGCGCGGAAACCGCGCCATCAGGAATTCCAGCCGCTTGCCCTCGAGGCGCGCCATGTCCTGCGGCCGCAGGAACAGTTCCAGCGCCTCGCGGTACATGGCGATATGCGGCAGCAGCGGCCCGTCGGCCCCTGGACGCAGGTTGTGCCAGTGAATATTCGACGGGTTGCGCTCGGTCAGCTCTTTGAACAGCTCCAGCGCCTCGCGGCCGCGACCGAGCATGGCGGCCGTGGCCATGGCGCATCCCGCGCTGGTGCTGGCGGCGAAGCTCACCGTGTCATTCAATGCCAGCCCGGACCGGCTCGCGCCCTCCCAGAAGCCCAGCTGCCACATGCAGCGGCTGCCGCCACCGGCGAAGATCGCATTGTTGAACTCGAACATCG
>JAWVYG010000125.1:0-6855 GCA_033722815.1 Halioglobus sp. | reverse complement strand
ACGGAGCTCATGTTGCCGGCTTTCGGCGTTCCGCTCTTCGGAGACTGCGGCGTGGCCGGCGGCAGCCGCTTGCGGGGGACATCGCTGCGGGTGCCTGCAGATATTTCCTCGGCCGCATTTTTCCTGGTCGGTGCCTCTGTCGCGCCGGGCTCTGACCTGACGCTTACCCACGTCGGCACCAACCCCACGCGCACCGGTGTGCTCAACATCCTGCGCCTGATGGGCGCCGATATCACCCTGCTCAATGAGCGCACGGTCGGGGGGGAGCCGGTCGCGGACATCCGCGTGCGCCATGCGCCGCTGCGCGGTATCGACATCCCGCTGGCACAGGTGCCGCTGGCCATCGACGAATTTCCCGCGCTGTTCATCGCCGCTGCCTGCGCCGAGGGCGAGACCGTCCTGCGCGGCGCCGAGGAATTGCGCGTCAAGGAGAGTGACCGCATCGCGGCGATGGCCGAGGGGCTGACCACGCTGGGGGTGCAGAACCAGGTGCTGGAAGACGGTATCGTGATCTGCGGCGGCGACATGGGCGGCGGCGAGGTCCGCACCTACCAAGACCACCGTATCGCCATGTCCTTCGCCATCGCCGGCCTGCGTTGCAGCGCGCCGGTCACGGTGCTGGACTGCGATCACGTGGCCACCTCCTTCCCCGGTTTCGACAGCCTCGCCGCCAGTTGCGGCCTGGGCATCGCGGTGCAGGGCGACTAGCGGTGGCGGACGATATCCCGGTCATCACCGTCGACGGTCCCTCCGGCGCCGGCAAGGGCACCATCGCCCACATGCTCGCCGATCACCTCGGCTGGCACCTGCTGGATTCCGGTGCGCTGTACCGCGTGACCGGGCAGGCCTGTCTCATCGAGGGCGTCTCCTGGGACGATGCGGATGCCGTGACCGAGGTGGCCCGCGCCCTGGATGTGAGCTTTACCGCAGCCGCTGACGGCGAGGTGCAGGTGGCCTACAAGGGGCGCGATGTCAGCGCCGCCATCCGCACCGAGGAGGGCGGACGCGGGGCGTCCACCGTGGCGGCCATCCCGGGTGTGCGCAGCGCCCTGCTGGAGCGCCAGCGCGCCATGCGCCAGCCCCCCGGCCTGGTGGCGGACGGCCGCGACATGGGCACCGTGGTGTTCCCCGCGGCGCCGCTCAAGTTTTTCCTCACCGCGAGCGCGCAGGAGCGTGCCGAGAGGCGCCATAAGCAGTTGATTGCAAAGGGGGAAAGTGTTAGTCTCCCGCGCCTTCTGCAGGATATCCAGGAGCGTGACGAGCGGGATTCGACCCGCGAGGTGTCACCCCTGGTGCCGGCGGAAGACGCCGTTGTCATCGACTCCAGCGCCACGCCCATCGAAGAGGTATTTGCGCAGGTGCTGCAGAAGGTGACCGAGAAGGGTTTCACCTAGCCGGTTCCGGCTCCCTATACCCTTGTCACGCGGCTTGAGAGTCGGGCTGCCCTTGTCATCCAGTCAGTGGGGCAGTCGCGGCAAACGTGAAGTGACCCCGGCCTGCTGGAGGCGCGGTGGAGCAGGGACGAGTGCCCTCGTATTACAGGTAATGTCTAATGAGCGAATCCTTCGCTGAACTCTTTGAAGAAAGTCTGAAAACCGTCGATATGCAGCCCGGCGCTATTGTCACCGGCGTGGTCATCGACATCGATAACGAATGGGTAACCGTACACGCCGGCCTCAAGTCCGAGGGCGTGATACCCCGTTCGCAGTTCACCGATGCCACGGGTGAGTGCACCCTGAATGTCGGCGACGAGGTACAGGTGGCGCTGGAGACCGTGGAAGACGGTTTCGGCGAAACCAAGCTGTCACGCGAGAAGGCCAAGCGCGCCGAGGCGTGGAAAGATCTGGAAGCTGCCCACGAGGCCGACGAAGTCGTCACCGGCGTCATCAACGGCAAGGTCAAGGGCGGTTTCACCGTGGACATCAACACCATCCGGGCCTTCCTGCCCGGCTCACTGGTCGATGTCCGCCCGGTGCGCGAGACCGTGCACCTGGAAGGCAAGGAACTGGAATTCAAGGTCATCAAGCTCGACCAGAAGCGCAACAATGTCGTGGTATCGCGGCGCGCGGTCATGGAAGCGGCCAACTCCGAGGAGCGCGAGGCGCTGCTCGAGACCCTGCAGGAAGGCATGTCCGTGAAGGGCATCGTCAAGAACCTCACCGACTACGGCGCCTTCGTCGACCTCGGTGGCGTCGATGGCCTGCTGCACATTACCGACATGGCCTGGAAGCGCATCAAGCACCCGTCGGAGATCGTCGAGGTCGGCCAGGAGATCGACGTCAAGATCCTCAAGTTCGATCGCGAGCGCAACCGCGTCTCCCTGGGCCTGAAGCAGCTGGGCGAGGATCCGTGGGTGGAAATCACCGGTCGCTACCCCGAGGGCAGCCGCGTCAACGCCAAGATCACCAACCTCACCGACTACGGTTGCTTTG
Source organism: Halioglobus sp. (assembly GCA_033722815.1). Taxonomy (GTDB): domain Bacteria; phylum Pseudomonadota; class Gammaproteobacteria; order Pseudomonadales; family Halieaceae; genus Marimicrobium. The sequence continues at coordinate 4,423 of JAWVYG010000125.1, read as the reverse complement.
CCGAGCTGGAGGAGGGCGTGGAAGGCCTGGTGCACGTGTCCGAGATGGACTGGACCAACAAGAACGTACACCCCTCCAAGATCGTCAACCTCGGCGACGAGGTCGAGGTGATGGTGCTGGACATCGACGAGGAGCGCCGCCGCATCTCGCTGGGCATCAAGCAGTGCCAGCAGAACCCCTGGGACGCCTTCGCGTCGCAGTACGCCAAGGGCGACAAGATCAGCGGCAGCATCAAGTCCATCACCGACTTCGGTATCTTTATCGGCCTGGAAGGCAACATCGACGGCCTGGTGCACCTGTCCGATATCAGCTGGAACGAGACCGGCGAGGAAGCCGTGCGCAACTACAAGAAGGGCGACGAGATCGAGACGGTCATCCTGTCCATCGATCCAGAGCGCGAGCGCATCTCCCTGGGCATCAAGCAGCTCGAGGACGATCCGTTCGGCAACTACGTGTCCGAGAACGACCGCGGCAGCATCGTCACCGGCGAGGTGATCGAGGTGGATGCCAAGTCCGTCGTGGTCAAGCTGGCGGACGAGGTCGAGGGTATCCTCAAGGCCTCCGACATCAGCCGCGACCGCGTGGAGGATGCGCGCAACTCGTTCAAGGTCGGCGATTCCGTCGAGGCCAAGATCGTCTCCGTGGATCGCAAGAACCGCGCCCTGGCCCTGTCCATCAAGGCCAAGGATTACGACGACGAGCAGGAAGCGGTCAAGTCGCTGAAAGAGCAGGAAACCGAGGCGGCCTCACCGGGCACCATCGGCGACCTGATCAAGGCGCAGATGGGCGACAAGTAAGATCGCCACGCGGGGCCGTAGCGGCCCCGCCGGCACCCCTGCAAGAGCCCGCGCGAGCGGGCTTTTTGTTGCCCGCGAGCCGGCGGCCGGCGCGGCGCGGGCGGTTCTCGCCGCGGGTTGCGGCCGCCCGGGCCGGCATTTTCGGATTCTTGACTTTTTCTTTAAAAAATAAGGAGTTGCGCAAACCGAAAAGACAGTCCACAATACCCTGTATTGCAGTGCAGAGATAACAAGACCTCGTTCCCGGAGGCTGTATGACCAAGAGCGAACTGATTGAATCCATTGCCGCGAAGCAGACCCAGCTGTCCGCCAAGGACGTCGAGCTGGCGGTGAAGACGATTATCGAACACATGTCGCAGGCCCTGGCCGGCGGCGACCGCATAGAGATTCGCGGCTTCGGCAGTTTTTCACTGCACTTTCGCGAGCCGCGTCGCGGCCGCAATCCCAAGACCGGTGATGCGGTCGAGCTGAGCGGCAAGTACGTCCCCCACTTCAAGCCCGGCAAGGAACTGCGCGAACGCGTCAACATGGGGCTGCAGCTGGGCCTGTAGCTGCCGCGCCGGGCGTCGCCGGTGCGCCTATCTTCGAGCGGGCACAGCCGGTATCATCCCTGCTCACTGCAATGTACCGTTACCGCCGATTGGCGTCTTCACCGGGGCTGACTGATGAAACTGTTACGCAATCTTCTCACCGTACTCGTCGTACTGGCCATGGTCGGCGTCGGCGTGCTGTTCTCGCTGCAGAACAAGACGCCCGTGCCGCTGGACCTCCTCGTCTACACCTTCGAGCCGCAGAGCCTCGCCCTGTGGATTCTGGGCGCCTTTGCGCTGGGCGGTGTGCTGGGGCTGGTCATCTCGTCGGCCATCATGGTGCGGCTGCGTGCCTCCCTGGGCGCATCGAAGCGGCAACTGGAGAGGACGCGCACCGAACTGGCCCGGCTGCGCGACGAGAATTCCCTCGCGGAGGTGTCGTGAGCAGTCCGGTGATCGTCGCCCTGGACTACGACTCCCCGGAACCCGCACTCGCCCTCGCCGATCGACTGTCACCCGAACTCTGCCGCCTGAAGGTCGGCAAGGAACTGTTCACCCGTGCCGGGCCTTCGCTGGTGGAAGCGCTGCAGGCCCGCGGCTTCGATGTATTCCTCGACCTGAAGTTCCACGACATACCCAACACCGTGGCCGGCGCGGTGCGCGCCGCGGGCGCGCTGGGCGTCTGGATGGTCAATGTGCACGCCGCGGGCGGGCGGCGCATGCTGGACGCGGCCCGCGATGCCCTGGCGGGCTTCGAGGCGCCACCGCTGCTGATCGGCGTCACCGTACTTACCAGCATGTCGGAGGAGGACATGGCGGAGCTGGGTTACAGCGAATCGCCACAGCAGCGCGTACTGCACCTGGCGCAGCTGGTCGCGGACTGCGGCCTCGACGGCGTGGTCTGTTCTGCACAGGAAGCGCCTGAGCTGCGCGCCGCGCGCGGCGACGACTTCTGCCTGGTGACCCCCGGCATCCGTCTCCCCGGGGACGCCGCCGGCGACCAGCGCCGCGTGGTGACGCCGGCCGACGCCCGGGCCGCGGGCGCGGACTACCTGGTCATCGGCCGCTCCATCACGGCAGCGCCCGATCCGCTGAGCACGCTGCAGGATATCCACGGCCAGTTGGCGGCCTGAGAGCCGCGTTACATCAAATATGCCCGTCGCGGCGCGGCGCACGTTGCCCGCTGCTAGACTCCAAGTCGATACGGATGCCTGCAAGGACGCAGACGACTGATTTGGAGATCACATCATGAACAATTCTTTCAGCACCACCCGGGAACGCCGCACCGGACTACAACGCGGCCACCTACCGTTTCTCGAACGCTGCCGCTCGCTGCTCGTGGCGCTCGCCCTCGCCACGGGGGTCGCCCTGCTGGTCGGCAGTGGACCGCTGCTGGCGCAGCAGGCGACTGCAACAGCGGCGCAAACGGTCAACATCAACCGCGCGGATGCCACCAGCCTGGCCGCCGCGCTAAAGGGTATCGGGCACGCGCGCGCCGTGGAGATCGTGCGCCACCGGGAAACCTACGGCCCCTTCGCCTCGGTCGATGAACTCACGGAAGTGAAGGGCATCGGCAAATCCACGCTCGACATGAATCGCCACCTGATTACACTGGAATAACGCCACTGCATCCGTATCATGCAGGGGGGCTTCGGCCCCCTTTCTTTTTTCTGCCCGAAGATTTGCCAACGTGAAATGTCTTGTCACCGGCGCCACGGGTTTTATCGGCCGTCGGCTCTGCCCGGAATTGTCCGCAGGCGGTCACGATGTGACGCCGTTGAGCCTGCACGGCGGGGCGCTGGCGGATGGCAGCCCGAGCATCGCCCTGGACCTGGCGCAGGATGTTCCCGGCGACGTGTTCGACGGTGTCGACGTGGTCTTTCACCTGGCGGGCATCGCGCACCAGCAGGCTGAGCCCGGGCAGTACGAGGCACTCAACCACCTCGGGACCCTGCGCCTGGCACAGGCGGCGCTCGCGGCCGGCGTCAAGCACTTCATCTTCCTCAGCAGCGTCAAGGCGATGGGCAGTGCGGACTCGGGCGCGCCACGGGCCGAAACCGACTGCAACCTGCCCGGCGACGCTTACGGCCTGTCCAAGTGGCGAGCCGAGTGCGCGCTGCGCGAGCTGTGCCGCGATACGGCGATGGCACTGACCGTCCTGCGTCCCGCGCTGGTCTACGGCGCAGGCGTGAAAGGCAACCTGGACCTGCTGGCTCGCGGTATCCGCTGGGGCCTGCCTCGCCCTCCGCAGGGTGGCAAGCGCTCCATGATTGCACTGGATGACCTGGTCGGCCTGCTGGTGCACCTGGTTACCGAGCCTCCCGGCGGCCAGCATACCTGGATTGCCGCGGCCGAGTCCTATACCGCGCGCGAGGTCTACGACGCGCTGCGCAGCGCCGCGGGTCGCGGCCCGGGGCGCGCGTGGGCGCCGCGCTGGGCGTGGCGCGGTGCGGCCTTCGTGTTCGACCGGTTGCGGGGCGCCGACGGCACCTGGGACAAGCTGTTCGGCGCCGAGTTGTACGACAACGCGGCGCTGCTGGCTGACACGGGCTGGCGTCCCGGCAGCCACCTGCGCGACAGTGCGCCGGCCATGGTGCGGGGCAGGGCTGTGCCGTGATGGCTGCCCTGGTCACGTTCGCGTTGTCCGCGCTGCTCTGCGGCGCCTACCGCCGCCTCGCCCTGCGGCGCAACCTGATGGATCACCCGAACGACCGCAGTTCCCACGCGCAGTCCACGCCGCTGGGCGGCGGCCTGCCGCTGTTCCTTGCCTTCGCAGCAGGGTTGCTGCTCGCGCAGTGGTCGATAGCACCCTGGCCGCCGGGGTACCCGGCCGTCACTGCGGCCTGCGGTGCGCTGGTCGCGCTGGGCTTCTACGATGACCTGCGCAGCCTCTCGGTCAGACTGCGGCTGGCCCTCTACGCGCTGGCGGTCGCTGCGCTGGCGGCGCTGCTGATGCGCGACTACCTGGGCGCAGCGGGGTGGCCAGGCGGGCTGCTGTTGCTGGCGGTGGGGTTTGCCATGTTGTGGCTGCTCAATCTGTATAACTTCATGGATGGCATCGACGGGATAGCGGGCCTGCAGGCGGTACTGGCCTGT
>JAWVYG010000124.1:0-6862 GCA_033722815.1 Halioglobus sp. | reverse complement strand
CACCGTTGGGTGACGGTAACGAGGCGGAGATTGCCGAACTGTCGGATGGCCGACTGTACATGGCCACCCGGCACGTGGCGCCGATCGGTCGCCCGCCGCCACCCGGGGGGCGACTCTATGCCCTGTCGGGCGATGGCGGTGACAGCTGGTCCGGGGTCGGCTTCGATACCGCGCTGCCTACGCCGGTATGCCAGGCGTCGGTAATCGGCGCTGGGCAAAGGCTGCTGTTCTCCAACCCGGCGCACCGGCGCGCACGCGTCGCGATGACCGTGCGCACGAGCGATGACGACGGCGCCAGCTGGCGCCGCGCCCTGCAGGTCTATCCCGGCCCGGCGGGTTACTCGCAACTGGGTGTGCTCGAGGACGGCGGCGCCGTCTTGTTATACGAGCGCGGTAGACTATCCTACTCGGAGCGCATCAGTTTTGCGCGACTGCCCCGGTTGGAAGACGCAGGGGACATCGCCGGGGCGCAACAATAACAATAACTGGAGGTTCCATGTCAGCCTACGTTGCCCGCGCCTGTGGTGCGCTCCTCGCGCTGTCGATCATTGTCGCGCCGGTCCTGCCGGTGCGCGCGGCGACTCCCGGCCTTGTGCTCGAGGAAATCATCGTCACTGCGCAGAAGCGCGAGCAGGGCGTGCAGGAGGTACCGCTGGCGGTGACCGCGTTCTCCGGTGAGCTGATGTTCGATCGCAACGTGTACGACCTCGTCGACCTGCAGCGCGTCATGCCGAGCATGACCTTCGTCAAGGGCTACAACCGCGCCAACGGCGCGCCGCTGCTGATACGCGGCATGGGGACGGTGGCCGCCCAGCCCGCGTTCGAGGGCAGCGTCGGGACCTACGTGGACGGCGTCTACCGCTCGCGCTCCGGTATGGTGCTGAGCAGCATGCTCGACGTGGCGCAGGTGGAAATACTGCGCGGCCCGCAGGGCACGCTGTTCGGCAAGAACAGCACCGCCGGCGCCGTCACTGTCACCTCCTACGAGCCACAGGAGGCCTTCGGCTACGGCGCGGAGCTCACGGTGGGCGACTATGACCGCCGGCGCTTCAGCGGCTACGTGACCGGGCCGCTCACGGACTCGCTGAGCGGTCGGCTCGCGGTATTGAAAGATGAACGCGACGGCTACATCGAGGCGCTGTTCGACCACGACGACTACAACGACATGGATATTGCCGCGGCCAAGCTGAGCCTGTTATGGGATGCCGGTGACGGGTTGGCGGTGAAGCTCATAGCGGACATCTCCGACAGTGAAGAGGTGTGTTGCTTCGGCAACCCTGTGTGGCGCGTGCGCGAGAGAAACCTCACCGGCGGCCCCTTCAACGACTACTACCGCGAGTCCGCCCAGGCCAATTTCGACACCGATATCGACCTGATCGCGCTGGACCCGGACGACCGGGAAACCCAGAACAATGTCCAGCCGGCCAACGACAACCGGGAGGAGGGCGTAGCGCTGGATATCAGTTATGCGCTGCCCGACGCCACGCTGCGTTCCCTGACCGGTCTGCGCGACTGGCAGTACAGCTCCGAGGGCGATTTCGATTTCGGACCGGTGGATATCGGCCACCTGCTGGAGGACTACGACGTCGACTCCTTCAGCCAGGAGTTCCACGTTACCGGCTCTCTGGATGCCCGCGGGCCGCTGGCGGCGCTGGATTATGTCGCCGGGCTCTTCTATGCCAGCGAGCGATACCGGCAGTACCGCGTATTCGACGCCGGTCCCGACCAGGCCGGCATCTGGGAGTTGTTCTGGCCGGCCCAGGCGGGCATCGCGGAGCCTGCGCTGCGCGCGCTGCTCGGCGGCGGCAGCTGGGCGACAACCGGCATGACCATAGGCGAGGTCCTGCACGATCTCGAGACGGAAACCGCCGCGGCCTTCGTGCACCTGACCGCGTCCGTCAGCGAGCAGCTCGCGCTGGTGCTCGGGCTGCGCTACAGCGACGAGGAGAAGACCGTGGACCGCGAAAACCTGCTGTTCGATGACGTGCGCGACTACTCGGCCTACCTGCAGCGCTATATGCTCGGCGGCTACATGCTCGGGGCCAATGTCGCCGGGCCCGACATGGACGGGCTGGAATATTCGGATGACGAGTGGACCTGGGAGTTCAAGCTGCAGTACTTCCTGTCACAGGATGCCCAGGTGTACGGCAGCTACAGCCGCGGCTTCAAGTCCGGTGGCATCGGCATGGACCCGGAGGCCGGCGGCGGCCAGCCGTCGGGACTCAACTCGCCGCTGCTGCAGGCGCTGGAAATTGGCAACGGTACCGGTTTTGCCGATTTGGAAGACCCGTCCTACGACACCGAGTACGTGGACACCTGGGAACTGGGGCTGAAGGCCGACCTGTTCGCCGGGCGCGGCCGGCTCAACGTGGCGCTTTTCTACAACGATATCCAGGACATCCAGTTTTCCGTGTTCAGCGGTACCGGATTCCGCGTGTTCAACGCGTCCGATTCGGAGATAACCGGCGCCGAGCTGGAATCCTACTTCGCGGCCACGCCACACCTGCGCCTGGGCGCTTCACTGACCTGGCTGGACGCCACCTACGGAGACGACATCCCGGAGCCGGCCGCGCCGGGTCGCGAGCTGACCTATGCGCCGGACTGGTCGGGCGCGCTGAGCCTCGATTACGACAGGCCGCTCGGCGCCACATTCGCGGGCTTCGCCAGCGCCAGCGTGTCCTACCGCGGCAGCCAGTACCTGTCCTATGACATCCAGGAGAAACAGTCGTCCTACACCTTGCTGGGTCTGCAGGCCGGTGTGCGCAGCTTCGATGGCGTCTGGGACGTGCGCCTGTGGTGCGACAACTGCCTCGACAAGCAGTACGCCACCGGGTTTTTCAACCAGCCGTTTTATTTCGACGATAACCTGGCGCAGTTCCAGGGGCAATTCGTCGGGCCGCCGCGTACGGTCGGGCTCAGCCTGCGCCTGGCTTACTGACGGCCGTCGCCGGCGCCTGTGCCGGCAGGTTTTGCAGCAGCTGTTGTGCCTGCGCGCGTTCGGCGAATCCCTGCGGCGCGCTCTGCAGTAGCCGGGTTAGTACCTGCCTGGCCTCCGCCTGCCTGCCGCTCTGCGCCAGGATCATGCCCTTGTGATAGCGCGCCGTGGTATCGCCGGGCGCCACTCGCAACGCCCGCTCGAGGATGGCCAGCGCGCGTTCCGACTGCCCGTTGAGGTGTTCGATCACGGCCAGCGTATCCATCACCTGCGGCTGCTGCGGCGCCGCCAGCAGGGCGCGCCTGCCCAGCGCCAGCGCCTGCTGCGGATCACTCTGTCGCAGGATCCAGGCCAGGTTGTTCAGTGCCACCGCGTTATCCGGCTCCGCTTCCAGCACGCTGCGGTAGTGCGACTGTGCCGCCTGCAGGTCGTTGTCCGCTTCCAGCAGTTGCCCTACGCGCAGGTGGATCTCCGTATCGGCGGGATTGTCCTGCAACCAGTCGCGCATGACCGCAACGGCTTCGGCGGTCTCTCCCGCGCGCAGCAGGTAGCTGACCAGCATTCTCAGGGTCACGTTACCGGGTTCGGATTGGTGCGCAGTGCGCGCCAGTGCCAGCGCCTTGTCGCTGTCACCCGCCGCGGTGAGCGCAGCGACCTGCAGCTGCAGCAGCACGGTCGAAGCGGGATCGGGGTGCACCTGTTCCAGCAGCCGTACGTAGCGGACCAGTTTTTCGCCCTCGCCCTGGGCACGGGCAATCATGGCCAGGGCCGTCAGCGTCGGCACGTGGTTGCGGCTGTGGGCCATGATGCGCAGCAGTACCGCCTCCACGTCCTGCAGGCGCCCCTTCTGTTGCGCGGTGGCGACCAGCAGTGAGTAGAACAGGTCGGTCCCGGGTTGCGCGTTGACCAGGCGGTCTGTCACCGACTGTTCGATCGGGTCCTCGCCCTGGGCCAGGGCGGCGACCAGCTCCAGCCCCGCGACGCGCGGCGACAGGCGCTGCAGGCCGCTGAGCAATTCGAACACGAACGGCACGTCCTTCGCGTCGCCCTGGCGCAGGTAGTGGGCTGCCAGCGCCAGCCGCGGCGCCAGTGCCCTCGGGTGTGCATGCATGGCGCGCAGCAGTCGCGCCGTAAAGATGGAGTCCTTGCCCTGGCGTGCGTCCAGCACCGCGGAGCGCAACAGCGTCTGCAGGTGGTAGGGATACTGCGCGAGAATCTGCTTGTAGCGGGACCGCGCGCCCGGGACGTTGTCGTCCTGCAGTGCCTGCTCGGCGAGGAACAGGTGGCTGACGGGGTCGTGGGGGTCGCGCTTGAACGCCTTCTCCATCGTCTCCATGGCCTCCTCCTGGCGACCCGCGAGCAGGTACACCCGGGTCAGCACGTGGTAGCCGCCCAGCCCCGTGGCGTCGGCCCACTGCAGGTTGCGCGCGATATCGATCGCGCCGTCGTGGTCCTGCGCCGCGAGTTTGCCGAAGATCTCGATGATCTTGTCCTCGATCGCCAGCTCCTCGTCGCCCGGCGTAAGCGGCGCCTGCTGCAGCGCGACGGCCACCAGCTCCGAATCGCGCACCACGCGGTGCAGGTCGGTATCTCCCATGACGCGACCTAGCCAGGTGAACAGGGTCAGCGACTGGTCGAGTTCGCCCTCGCGGGCCTCGATGACGGCCATGAGGTAGAGGCTTTCCAGCTCCGAGGGATTCTGGTCGAGCACCGGTTGCAGCATCAGCCGCGCCGCGTCGTAATCGCGGGCGCGGAAGTGGATGACGCCGCGCACCTTGCGCGCGTCGACGTTGTCGGGGAACCGCTCCAGGTACGCCTTGACGTACTTGAAGGCGTTCTCGTCATCGCCGTTGAACAGCAGCGCCCGGGCCAGCGCATGGTGAATCAGCGGAAACTTGTCCTCTACCGGCAGCGCATTGGTCAGGGCGTTCGCGGCCTCCCGGTACTGCCGGTCCTCACCGTGGATCAGGCCCTGCAGGTATTGCTGTTCGGGCGTGTCCGGGGCTATCTCTGCCAGCGTGGCGGCGTCTTTGCGGGCCGCGTCGATGGCGCCAAGCTTGACGTTGGCCAGTGCGCGGTACAGCAGCGGTTCGGACCACACGGGTTTGCGTGCAACCGCCTCGGAGAAGGCATCCCGTGCCGCGGCGTACTGCCCGAGCGCCAGCTGCGTGTGTCCCATCAGGTGCCAGCCACGGGGATTGTCCAGATTCGCGTCCAGACCGGCCTGCAGCAGCACCCGGGCCTCGACGGCCTTGTCGCCGGCCAGCAGCACGGTGGCAAGCGCAACGACGGGCAGCTCGCCTGCCGGGTCGAGCTTGAGCGCCTCCCTGGCCAGGTCCGCGGCCGCCGCTCTGTCGTCTTTCTCCAGCAGCGCCATGGCCTGGATGGCCAGCACGCTGGCGCGGGCGCCGTCGTCCAGGTCGTCCGTCGCCAGCGCCAGCACGTCGTCGGGGCGGCGCAGTTCCAGCAGCGTCGAGGCCAGCGCGGGCCGCACGTCCCCGGCGCGCCAGCCCAGCTCGGCCGCGCGCTGCAGCGCCTGCTCCGCTTCTTTGGCGTTGCCGGTGTTCAGGTACAACTCACCCAGCAGCCAGTGCGCCTCGGCGATGCCCTGGTCGAGCGCCATGACGTTCTTGAGTTCGATGTAGGCCGCCGTGGCATCGGCCTGGCCGCTAAGCTCGCGTGCGCGCTGCAGGTGATCCTCGGCGGTCATGTCCTCGCTGCAGGCGGTACACAGCAGTACCGCCGCAAGCAGCGTGCGTCGCGCCGCGTGTGCGGCGCGGGCGTGCATCCTGGCCAGGTTCACGCCGCGGCGGCTGCCGGCTTGTCCTGCGGGCCGCGCAGTAGACGCCCGTTGAGCTCTCCCGTGGATTGTCCTTCCCTGAAGGCGACCTTGCCCGAGATGATCGTTGCCGTGTAGCCGCTGGCCCGCTGCACCAGGCGCCGCCCGCCGGCGGGCAGGTCGTGCACGATTTCCGGGGCGTGCAGCGTCAGGTGGTCGAAGTCGATGACATTGATGTCGGCCTTGTAACCCGGCGCCAGTATCCCGCGGTCATTGAGCCCGACCTGGCGCGCGGTCTCGCTGGTCTGCATCGCCACCAGCTTCTGCAGGGGCAGGCGCCCGCCGCGGCTGCGGTCGCGCCCCCAGTGCTGGATCAGCGTGGTGGGGAAGCTGGCGTCGCACAGCATGCCGCAGTGTGCGCCCGCGTCCGCCAGGCCCGCCACGGTGTACGGGTGCTCGAGCATCGTCTTCACGTGGTCCAGATTACCCGGCTCGTAGTTGAACAGGGGCTGGTAGATCAGCGCCTGGCCGTCGTTCTCCAGCATCAGGTCGTACACGACGGACTCCGGCGCAACACCGAGCCTGCGCGCCTGTGCCCCGATGGAATCGTCCGGGTCCGGCTCGTAGTTCGCCGGTTCGCCAAGACTGAACATCTTGTCGTAGCTGTACAGGACCTCGTCCACCAGCTCCACGCCGCTCTTCGGGTTAGGCGTTTCCAGCAGGCGCTGGCGGAATGCCGGTGAGCGCAGCGTCGCCACCTGCTCCTTGAGCGGCAGCGCGGCGACTTCACCCCATACCGGGTTGAAAATAAACGGATTGGCGCTGGCGGTGAGCCCGAGCAGGACACCGGTGGCCCTGGGCGGCACCTGGCCATACATGGGGATGCCCTCCGACTGCGCCTCGCGGATGCCGTCCAGCAGCTGCAGCCACCACTCGGGCCGCGCGTCCTGTTGCTCCACCGTGAGGGAGATCGGCGCGCCGGACTCGCGCGACATCTTCTTGAACAGCGCGAACTCGTTGTCGAAATTGTAGAAATCGGAAATACCCTGCAGGACACCGCGACCGGTTGCACCCACCGCCTTCGCGATGCCGACCAGCTCGTCCTCGTGGGCAGTGATCGTGGGAGTGAGTACGCCGGAGGAATCCTT
>JAWVYG010000123.1:0-6945 GCA_033722815.1 Halioglobus sp. | reverse complement strand
GCAGTCCTCGTCAATCGCTGATGCGTGGGCCGTTCGGTGGCGCGCTGCCACGGCTGTGCCGGTCTGGCTTGCGCTCGCTCACCCGGGACAGCGGGCCCGGTCCCCGGACGATCGCTTCCGGTTGCGTGGCCGACCGCACGGTCCTGTCACGCAGAGCGGACAGGCTGGCCCCTCGCAGCGCCGCCCGATATAGTGTGCAGCGCCCGTAAGCATAGGGCACCGGCCAGGCGCCGGTAGCGCCCCCGGGGATTTTGCCGAACGAGGTTCAACTAGTTAGGCCTCCCGGCCGCCGGGGCATGCAGGGCCCCCTCACAAGGAGACACCATGACCCGACTCACCCAGCTCAGCCGCTCGATCGCCGGCAGCGTCGCCATCGTCACCGGAGCCGCCAGCGGCATGGGCAGGGCGACCGCCCACCTGTTTGCCGACGAGGGTGCCAGCGTCGCGCTGCTCGACATCAATGCCGAGGGCCTCGATGCCGTGACCGCGGAGATACGCGCGGCCGGCGGCGATGCGCTGCCGTTGACCGTGGACCTGTCCTCCCGTGAGGCGGTGACCCAGGCGGTAACGGATGTCGCCGCCCACTTCGGCCGCCTCGATATCCTGGTCAACAACGCCGGCCTGGTGATTCCCACCGAGATAGACGGCGACAACTTCGAGGAGTCGTGGAACGTCTCGCTGGCGGTGATGACCGAGGCGCAGGCGTGGGCGGCGCGCGCCGCGCTGCCGTTCCTGCGCCAGGCCCCGCACCCGAGGATCGTCAACGTGGCCTCCACCGAGGCGCTGGGCGCCACCCGCTACAACCTCCCCTACAGCGTCGCCAAGCACGCCAGCGTCGGCCTGACCCGGGCGCTGGCGGTGGACCTGGGCAAGGAGGGCATCACGGTGAACTGCGTCTGCCCCGGGCCTATCCATACCGGCATCACCTCGGTCATTCCGGACGCGGACAAGGCCACCTTCGCCAACCGCCGCACGGTGCTGCGCCGCTACGGTGAACCGGAAGAGGTGGCCCACGCCACCCTCAGCCTGGTGCTGCCCGCGTCTTCCTTTATTACCGGCGCGACGCTGGTGGTGGACGGCGGCGTGACGATCCGCAACGCGTGAAGGAGCGCCCCATGCAGACTGAACAGGTAGCCCGTCACTTCGACCTCACAGACCGCGTCATCGTCGTGACCGGCGGCAGCCGCGGCATGGGTTTCGAAATGTGCCGCGCCTTCGCACAGGCAGGGGCGAAGCTGGTCATCAGCTCGCGCAAGCTCGACGCCTGTGAGCGCGCAGCCGCGGCAATTACCGGGGAGACGGGGCAGGAGTGCCTGCCGGTGGGCTGCCACGTGGCGGACTGGGACGCCTGTGACCGGCTGGCGCAGCGCAGCTACGAGCATTTCGGCCGCGTGGACGTGCTGGTCAACAACGCCGGCATGTCGCCCCTGTACGGCTCGCTCGGCGAGGTCAGCCGGGAATTGTTCGACAAGGTGCTGGGGGTGAACCTGGCGGGGCCGTTCAGGCTGTCCGCGGTGATCGGCGAGCGCATGGCCGCGGGAGAGGGCGGAGCGATCATCAATGTCAGCAGTATCGCCTCGCTGGCGCCCAGCGCCATCGAGGTGCCCTACGCCGCGGCCAAGGCGGGCCTGAACAACCTGACCGAGAGCCTGGCGCGGGCGCTGGCGCCGAAAGTGCGGGTGAACTGCATCCTGCCCGGGCCGTTCCTGACCGATATCGCCGACGCCTGGAGCGACGAGGTGAAGGCGTCGTTCAAGACCATCGTGCCGCTGGGCAGGGCCGGGGAACCGGACGAGATCGTGGGCGCCGCCCTGTACCTGGCGTCGGACGCGTCACGCTACACCACGGGCGCGGTGATCAAGGTGGACGGCGGTACCGTCTACGGCAATTGAGGGGCGCCGCGCCCGGTGGGCGCGGCGGGGGCGTCAGGAAGCGCGCAGGCGCAGGAAGGGGTTCATCCAGCGGAAGCGCCAGTCGGTGAACTTCAGGGGCGCATCCACTACCGCCAGGCAGATGCAGTCCTCGGACTGCAGCGCCGTGGGCGCGTGTACGTCGCCGGGCTTGCGGTAGATGAAGTCGCCGGCGTGGTAGCTGCCCTCGGCGTCGGAGAATCCACCCTCCAGCACCAGGGTCATCTCACCGCCGCGATGGGTGTGCTCCGGGATCCGGCCGCCGGCGCGGATGTGGTAGAGCGCGAACTCGTGGTGCGGATCGCCGGTGGACAGGTGGCTGATGCGCAGGGCAGAGCCGATATTCTTCCACGTCAGGTCGCTGAAATCGCCACGCATCAGGCGCTGCAGGATCGCGGGCGTCTTGCTCCGGTCCGCGACCTGGCGCTCGTACTGCAGCGGCGGCTCCTCGTCGAGCCGCGCCAGCACCGCGTTCAGCAGATCGTCACCCACGGCGACCGGCTGCAGGGCCTCCATCAGGTTGGCGCCCACGTCGGTGAGCTGGGAAGTCAGGCGACGACAGTGAGCGCACTGGTCGACGTGTACGGATATCACGGCCGACTGGGCCAGCGGCAGTGAGCCGGCGGCGTATTCCGTGAGTAAATCGAAATCGGGATGAAATTTTGCCATGGTTCTGTCGTTCTATCGTTCTATCTGAAGTTGAAGTTTCTGCAGGGCCAGGCGCACACGCGACTTGACCGTGCCCAGGGGGATGTCGAGCTCACCGGCCACCTCGGAGTGGGATTTGCCCTCCATATAGACCTTGGCGAGGATGTGCGCCTGGTCTCCGGGCAGCTCATTCATGAGCTCGCGGATGCGTTCCCGGCTGCGCCGCTGGTGCAGCACCATGAAAGCCTCCTCGCTCTCCAGGTTCTCGGTGACGTCGTCGGCCGACAGCGGGGTGTCGAACTTCTGCAGGCGACGGTACATGTCGGTGCGGCAATTCCGCGCGATGGTATAAATCCACGTGCTCGCCGCTGCCTTGTCCGGGTTGAAGGCGCCCGCCTTCTGCCACACCTTGAGCATGACTTCCTGCACCAGTTCGTCGGCGTGGTTGGCCGAGAGTGTTGAGCCGGACAGGGCGAAAGCCTTCATTAAGGGGGCGAAATGCCGGAACAGGCGCGTGAAAGCCGCGCGATCCTGGTTTTTCGCGATCAGGGTGAGACATTCGCTCCACTCGTCTGTACGGGTGGTGCCCTCTACCGGGCCCTGCGTGTCGCCGGAGTTGTCTGCCACAAGTAACATTCTCTGTTCCGTGCTGGTTTTGGGAGTATACGCCCCCCTGCCGCGAGCGGATCAGCTCGATGCACTTTTTTATGGGCAGGGCGTAGAATGTGGAATTGTGACGCAAGGTTTCATATATTTGCCCCTCATTGCCCCTAATTTCATTGTGGATGATCCGGCGCTGCCGGCGCCGCGTATGCTCTGGCATTGGAACGGCCTTCGGGCCATGCAAACGAGAGGGCGGCTGCTTACACTATGAATATCGCGGTTGTGGGTTCGGGAATTTCGGGTCTGGCCTGCGCACATTATTTGAGCGCAGACCACGAGGTAACGGTATTTGAGGCGGGTCCGCGGATAGGCGGCCACACGGCGACGGTCGATGTGCAACTGGGCACCCGGCGCTATGCCATCGACACCGGTTTCATCGTGTTCAACGACTGGACCTATCCCAATTTTATCGCCCTGCTCGACGAGCTGGGCGTGGACAGCAAGCCGACCACGATGGGCTTCAGCGTAAAGGACCCTGAGTCAGGGCTGGAGTACTCCGGTGCCAGCCTGGATACCCTGTTTGCGCAGCGGCGCAACGTCCTGTCCCCGGGTTTCATCGGCATGGTGCGGGATATCCTGCGCTTCAACCGTGAGTCCGTGGCCGACCTCGAGGCGGGCCGCCTGCCCGAGGGGGAGACCCTGGGTGAGTACCTCGCCCGCAACGGCTACGGTGCGCGTTTCGCCGAGCACTACCTGGTCGCCATGGGCTCGGCGATCTGGTCGGCCCAGTGTGAGACGATCCTGGATTTCCCGGTGCAGTTTTTCCTGCGCTTCTTCAAGAATCATGGCCTGCTGTCGGTGAAAAACCGTCCGCAGTGGCGCGTGATCGAGGGCGGCTCGCGGGAATACCTGAAGCCCCTGTGCCGGCGCTTCGCCGATCGCATCCACACGTCCTGCCCCGTAAAGAGCGTCGCGCGCCTGCCCCAGGGTGGCGTGGAGCTGTTGCTGGACAACGGCCAGCGCAGGCGCTTCGACGAGGTGGTTATCGCCACCCACTCCAACCAGGCCCTGCGCATGCTTGAGCAGCCTAGCCTGGCCGAGTGCGCCATCCTCGGCGCCATTCCCTACCAGAACAACGAGGTGGTGCTGCACACGGACGTTCGCCAGTTGCCGAACACGCGCAAGACCTGGTCGAGCTGGAACTACACACTGGGCGACACCGGCCAGCCCGCGGTGGTCACCTACAACATGAACATCCTGCAGGGCATCGAGGCGCCGGAGACCTTCTGCGTCACGCTGAACAATACCGCTGCCATCAACCCGCACAAGATCATCGGCCGTTTCGAGTACGAGCACCCGGTGTTTTCCCTGGACGGCATGGCCGCCCAGGAGCGCTGGGACGAGATCAACGGCGTGGGTGGCATCTGGTACTGCGGCGCCTACTGGCGCAACGGCTTCCACGAGGACGGCGTGGTCAGCGCGCTGCGCGTCGCCAACGCCATCGGCGGCCGCGCCAGGGCAGCTGCGTGACCTCGCGCATTTACGAGGGCACCGTGCGCCACCGCCGCTTCGCGCCGCGGGGCCACGAATTCCGCTACAAGGTGGCCATGTTGTACCTGCGACTGGACGAGCTCGAGCGCTTGTTTGCCGGCACCCGCCTGTGGTCCGTGGAAGGCCGCACGCCGGCGCAGTTCAGGCGCAGCGACTTCCTGGGCGATCCCGCCGAGCCGCTGGAGACGGCCGTGCGCAGGCGTATTCGCGAGGAGACCGGTGAAGAGCATACGGGCCCGATCTACCTGCTGGCCAACCTGCGCTACTTCGGCTTCAACATGAACCCCATCGCCTGCTACTACTGCTTCAGCGAGGACGAGACGCGCCTGCAGTACCTGGTGGCGGAGGTCAACAACACGCCCTGGGACGAGCGCCACAGCTACGTGCTGCGGGGGCCGGAGCAGGGCGAAATCCTGCGCACCGAATTCGACAAGACGTTCCACGTGTCGCCCTTCAACCCGATGGATATGCGCTACCTGTGGCGCAGCTCCACCCCGGGAGAGCAGCTCCAGCTGCACATGGAGAACGAGCGCGAGGGCGAGCGCGTGTTCGACGCGACGCTGGCGCTGCGTGCCCGCCCCCTGACGGCCGCCGGCCTGAACCGGCTACTCCTGCGCTATCCCTTCATGACGCTGAAGGTGTGCGGGGCAATTTACTGGCAGGCCCTGAAACTGTTTCTCAAGCGCGTGCCGTTCCACCCCCACCCGGCGACGAGCCAGTGATGGGCGGATCGGGCGGACAGGCGCAGGACATGATTGTCTCACACGTAATTATCTGACAACGACAGGAGTTTCTCATGAGTGAAGTCAGCATAGGCGCGATCAGGCTGCCAACACGCCGCCGCCGCGCACTCGGGCAGGAAATCGCGCGCAAGGCGGTGTTCCGCATACTGGAAAACCTGGCAGTGGGCTCACTGACCCTGCACGAGGGCCAGTCGTCGCATCATTTCGGCGAGCACGGGGGCGCCGACGACATCCACGCCGAGGTCCACGTGCACGACCAGGCCGCCTATGGGCAGCTGCTGGTGGGGGGTGCCATCGCCGCGGGGGAAACCTACATGCGCGGCTGCTGGTCGTCGCCTGACCTGACCCAGGTGACGCGCCTGTTCTGCGCCAACATGGCGGTGCTGCAGAGCCTCGACGACCGGCAGTCGGTCGCGGTGAAACTGGCGCTCAAGGCGGCGCATTTTTTCAATCGCAACACCCGCGCCGGCTCGAAGGACAATATCTCGGCGCACTACGACCTGGGCAACGATTTCTTCGAGCTTTTCCTGGACCCCACCATGATGTACTCCTCGGCGGTGTACAGTGACCGCAAGGCCACGCTGGAAGAGGCATCAAAGGAGAAGCTGGCGGAACTGTGCCGCCAGCTGGAGCTGCGCGAGTCAGACCATCTTGTGGAAATCGGCACGGGCTGGGGCGGCATGGCGATCTTCGCCACGCAGAACTACGGCTGCCGGGTCACCACGACGACCATTTCACAGGAGCAGTACGAGTACGCCCGCAAGCGCGTGCGCGAACTGGGCCTCGAGGACAAGGTGACGGTGCTTTGCGAAGACTACCGCAACCTGACCGGCACCTACGACAAACTCGTGTCCGTGGAGATGATCGAGGCCGTCGGCCACGAGTTCTACGGCGAGTACTTCCGCACCTGCTCATCCCTGCTCAAGAGCGATGGCAAGATGGTGATACAGGCCATCACCATGGCGGACCAGCGCTACGAGCAGGCACGCGATTCCGTGGACTTCATCAAGCGCTACATCTTCCCCGGCGGCTGCCTGCCCTCGGTGGCTGTGATCGGCGACCACCTGGCCCGGGATACAGACATGCAGATGGTGCACCTGCGCGACATCACCGAGGATTACGCCATGACGCTGGCTGACTGGCGCGTGCGTTTCATGGCGCGCCTGGAAGACGTGCGGGCCATGGGGTTCAGCGATGAATTCGTGCGCATGTGGGAGTACTACCTGTGTTACTGCGAGGGTGGATTCCGCGAGCGCGTCATCGGCACCGTGCAGCTGGCCTTCGCCAAGCCGGACTATCGCTTCGCTAGCGGCGATGCGGCGGCCGCGGTATAGATCTGAATCAGGCCGCACCCCGTATAGACAATTACGACCACATCACGGGAACCGCACAATGACCTCAGCACTGGCAGAATCTGTAACCATTGAACCCGTTGCGAAAGCGACACTGGCTATCACCGACGACGCGCGCCGGGTCCGCCAGGGCTTGAT
>JAWVYG010000122.1:0-6955 GCA_033722815.1 Halioglobus sp. | reverse complement strand
GCGCCGGCACCGCATCGATCAGCAGGAATCCTTCAGTTTCAACTGGGGACTGCAGGTTCCCGCCGACTACCAGCGCCCCTTCGAGCCGAGCCACGCCAATATGGCCGCGCTGCAACTGCACCGCGACCAGCCGCTGGATAGCCTGGTCGCGCAGTTGCGCTGCGCCTTCTCGGGCATCGTGGCGGGCAACGTCAAGGACTTCGGTGTACGCGCGGTGGCCGAGCTGGGTCCCTACCAGTTGCGCGGTGAAAAGCGGCTGGTGGACAGCCTCTCCGCCCTGCTGGCGGAATTCGCCGCCGAAGGGCGCATGCAGCTGGGCGGCCGCACCTACCAGCCCTGCTTCGAACTCGCGAGCTGAGCCCCCACGGCCGCTGCGGCGCAGCTCCCCAAGCGCCAGCCGCGCCCCTGCAAACCCGCTGCAGGAGCGCCGCCCCGCCGCAGCATGCGGGACCGTCAATCGACCCGCGCACTAGCGCGCGTGGCGGGCGAGGTAGCGGTCCAGGGCGTTGGCGAAGGCCTGCTTGTCGCGTGGTCCCAGCGCCGGCGGGCCGCCCCCTACCTCCACGCTCGAGCGCATGGTGTCCATGAAGTCGCGCATGTTCAGGCGCTGCCGAATGTTCTCCTTCGTGTAACGCTCTCCGCGGGAGGTGATCACGTGGCCGCCCTTCTCGATCACCTCGGCTGCCAGCGGGATATCCGAGGTGACCACGAGGTCGTCCTTCCCCACCTGCTGTGCGATGTGATCGTCGGCGACGTCGAAGCCCTGCGCCACCTGCAGGGACTTGATCCAGGGCGAGGCCGGCACCTGGATGACATGGTTGGCGACGAAGACCAGCGGCACTTCCACGCGCACCGCGGCGCGGCACAGTATCTCGCGGATAACCCGCGGGCAGGCGTCTGCATCGACCCAGACGGTCACGGATTTTTCGCCAGGGGCGTCGCCCATTCCGATCGACGGGCCGGTGCCGGCACCGGGCCAGGCTGCCGCTACAGCTGCGGGATTTCGGCGAGATCGATGGGCAGCTCGGCGCGACCAATGCGCGCCGCGCGGTTATCCAGTGTGGCCTGCGCCTCTTCCACGCGAATCATGATGACGAAACGCTGGTCGAGAATGCCCTGCAGGCAATAGCGCGCCAGTTCATCCAGGTCCTGGAATTCCAGTTCCATGCCCGCGGCCTCCGCCGCGACCTTGAAGTCCTGCACCGTGGGCACAGGGTCGTAGGGCTTCTCCCGGGCCAGATCCTTGGGCCGGTTGCGGTCGGTGGTCCAGATGCCGGTGTCGAGCAGGCCCCCGGAGGGATAGAACACCGAGGCGCCGAGTTGCGTGCCCTCGCTTTGCAGCTGTGCCGCCAGGCACTCGCTGATGATCGACACGGCCGCCTTGCTGGACGCGTACACGGACTGGTACGGCAGGGGCGAGATTCCACCGTCGCCGGACGAGGTATTGATGACGTGGCCCTCTTCCCCGCCGGCAATCATGCGCGGCACGAACGACTGGATGCCGTGAATCACGCCCATGACGTTGACGCCGTGCACCCACTTCCAGTCGTTGACCGTGGTCTCCCAGACATTGGCCGAGGGCGCGGCGACGCCGGCATTGTTGAACAACAGGTGGCAGGCGCCGTGGGCGCTGTAGACCGCCTCCGCCAGCGCCTCGACGGATTCAGGGCTCGACACATCGGTCACCACACCACTGATCTCGCCAGCGTCGGAGAATTCCGCCGTTACCCGATCCAGCGCGGATTGCTCCACGTCCGCCACCACGACCTTCGCGCCGGCCGCCAGCAGTTCCTTGACGAGCGAGCGACCGATGCCGCTGGCGCCTCCGGTGACAACCGCCACCTTGCCTGCAAAATCCTTCATCTTTCATCCTGCCTGTGATTCGAGGGGCCTGTGTTATGCCACACTTTCTGCGACTGCTCCACCCCGGCCGCGCGATTCCACCGGCGCGGCGCGCCGTGTGGTGAATATCGGCCCGCGTAGGCTAAAATACCAGTCCATCGCGTTATCGCGACTCGCATTATCCCCGGGGAAACATGATCGAGCAGCTCGCCATCGAGGTCACGGGCCAGGGCCTGTACCCGATTACCGACCGCGTCAGGCCAGTGATCGCCGCCGCCGGTGCCGCTGAGGGCCTGTGTACGCTGTTCATCCGCCACACCTCAGCCTCGCTGCTGATCCAGGAGAACTACGACGACAGCGCTCGCCGCGACCTGGAGAACTGGCTCAACCGCCTGGTGCCGGAGAACGACCCGCTGTTCACGCATACGCTGGAGGGCCCGGACGATATGCCCTCGCACATCAAAGCAGCGCTTACGGCGACGCAGCTGAGCAGACCTTTTCGGGACGGCGCACGGATGCTGGGTACCTGGCAGGGCATCTACCGGTGGGAACACCGGCGCCACGCCGGCACTCGCCAGGTAGTGGTACACCTGTGAATCCGCGGTCGCAGCCCGCGGCCCACCCGCGCGAACTGCGCAGGAAGAAAGCCGGCCTGCTGGCGGCCGCGTTATGGCTCCTGCTGGTGCCGGGCACTGTGGTGCCGGCTGCGCAAGAGACAAGAGCCTACCAACCCGCGCTGGAATCACTGGCCCGGCACAGGGCCGCTCCCGACTGGCTGCGGGACGCCAAACTGGGTATCTATTTTCATTGGGGCGTTTACTCGGTACCCGCATACGGTAACGAATGGTATCCACGGCACATGCATTTCCTCGCCGGGGACCCCCGGGTCTTCTGGCATCACCGCGTCCACTACGGCAGCCCGAAGGACTTCGCCTACCATGATTTCGTGCCGTTGTTCACTGCGGAAAACTTCGATCCCGAAGAATGGGCGGAGCTGTTTGCGCGCGCCGGCGCGCGCTTCGCCGGGCCGGTGGCGGAGCACCACGACGGCTTCGCCATGTGGGCCAGCCGCGTCACCCCCTGGAACGCCGCGGAAATGGGACCGAAGCGCGACGTGGTCGGCGAACTGGCAAAGGCGATCCGGGCGCGTGGAATGAAATTCATCACAACTTTCCATCACGCCCGCAACCTGCAGCGCTATACGGACGAACCCTGGGAGAAATACCGTCTGTACAAGCTGCACCGGCGCTGGCACGACAGCCACTACCCCTATATCCGCGGTCTGGCACCGGCGTCGGACGATCCGTTATTGCAGCAGCTCTACGGCAACATGCCCGAGGCCCGGTGGCTGGAGCAGATGTGGCTGGGCAAACTCAAGGAGGTCGTCGACAACTACCGCCCGGACATCATCTATTTCGATTCCTGGCTGGACCTGATTCCGCTCGACTACCGGGAGGCGTTTGTCGCCTACTACCTGAACAGCGCCGAGCAGTGGGACAAGGAGGTGGTCATCGCGCGCAAACAGGATGATCTGCCTCTGCAGTACTCGATCGCGGACTACGAAAAAGGCCGCCTCAATCGGCTGGCTGACGAGCCCTGGTTGACGGACGACACCATCAGCACCGGAAGCTGGAGCTACACCGGGAACCTGGAGATCAAGTCGCTGTCGGAAGTGCTTCACGTGTTCATCGATATCGTCAGCAAGAACGGGCAGTTGCTGTTGAACATCTCGCCCAGGGCGGACGGCAGCATTCCCGATGATCAGCGGGCAGTGCTGCTGGGGCTGGGGGACTGGCTGGCCGAGCATGGCGAGTCCATCTACGCTACCCGGCCTTTCGTCGACTTCGGCGAAGGGCCAACGCGGATGGCAGACAGCGGGCATTTTGTCGAACGCATCGAGTACACGCCCCGCGACGTGCGCTACACGCGCAGGGGAGACACGGTTTACGCGATCGTGCTGGGAAGCCCGGCAGCGGGTAGTGAACTGGTCCTGGGCGCCTTCGGCGAGCAGGGCAAGGCCGCGGAGCTCAAGGTCGAGCGCCTGCAGCTACTGGGCAGCGACCGGGAAATCGCCTGGTCCCGGGAGAAAGCGGGAATTGTGATCACCCTGCCGCAGCAGATGCCCGACGCCAACGCCAACGCCTTTCGCATCGACACCACGGTAGCGGCTGATTGAGCGCGGTCGCCGCAGCGGCGGGCCGTCGGCCCGGCAACCGAGACCAGGGTGTCCATGGCAGCTCCGACAGGGCACTTGAGGCGCACTTCACGCCCGGGAGTACTGACAGCCCTGGCAGGCGCACTATCGGCAATCGGCGGCAAACCCGGCGGGATAGCTGTTACTATGTAGGTCACCCGATTTCTTACCGATAGAATTATTTAGCGCAAACAACTCCCGGAGTCGCACGATCCGATTCGCGCCTGTCAATCGCCGAGTTATACCAATGTACGCTGCAGCATCCCAAGCAAACCAGCAGGGGCACCGGCGCCGCGCCGACACGCGGCGGGTCGTGGCGCACCTGTGAATCAGCCCCCGCCGATCAATGCGCAGCTGCGCTCGGAGCTGGGCGCGCGTCTGCGCGCTTGCGTGGGCGCCGAACACGTCATCGAGGACGTCGAATCCCAGCGGCCCTACGAATGCGACGCGCTGACCATCTACCGCGACCTGCCGCTGCTGGTGGTGCTGCCGGGCGATGAAGAGCAGGTGCGCCGCGTGTTGCAGATCTGCCACGAACTGCAGGTACCGGTCGTCGCAAGGGGCGCAGGCACCGGCCTCACCGCCGGTTCGATGCCGCACCCGGAGGGCGTGCTACTCAGCCTCGCCAGGCTGGACCGCATCGTGCACATCGACCCGCTCGCACGCAGCGCCACCGTGCAACCCGGCGTCAGCAATCTTTCCATCTCCGAGGCGGCGGCCCCCTTCGGCCTGCACTATGCGCCCGACCCGTCATCGCAGATCGCCTGCAGCATCGGGGGCAACGTCGCGGCCAATTCCGGCGGTGTGCACTGCCTGAAATACGGCCTCACCGTGCACAACCTGCTGGCGATGACCGTGCTCACCGCCGAGGGTGAGACCCTGCACCTGGGCGGCGACGGGCTGGACAGCCCCGGGCCCGACCTCATGGCGCTGATGACGGGGTCCGAGGGCCTGCTCGGCGTGGTGACGGAAATCACTGTACGCCTGCTGCCCCGCCCGCCGGCGGCCCAGGTGATACTCGCGGGCTTCGACCGCGTGAGCGCAGCCGGTGACGCGGTTGCCGCGATCATCGCCGCGGGGATCATACCGGCCGGCCTTGAGATGATGGACCGCCTCGCCGTGCAGGCGGCCGAGGATTTCTGCCAGGCGGGTTACCCTCGCGACGCGGCGGCGATCCTGTTGTGCGAGGTGGACGGCACCGCCGAAGAGGTGGCCAGCCACTGCGCCGCGGTATCGACACTGCTCGAGCAGTGCGGCGCCAGCAGCCTGCGCGTGTCCCGCGACGACAGCGAGCGGGCGCTGCTGTGGAAGGGACGCAAAGCGGCCTTCCCGGCGGTGGGACGCATCGCGCCGGACTACTACTGCATGGATGGCACCATCCCCCGGGGCCAGGTTTCCTTCGTACTGGAGGAAATCTCGCGCCTGTCACAGCACTACGGGCTGGCGGTGGCCAACGTATTCCACGCAGGGGACGGCAACCTGCACCCGCTCATACTGTTCGACGCCAGCGACCCGTCCGAGATCCGCCGGGCAGAGGCCTTCGGGGCGGACATCCTGACCCTGTCCGTGGACGTGGGCGGCTGCATCACCGGCGAGCACGGTGTGGGCCTGGAGAAACTGCGCCAGATGCCGGCACAGTTTTCCGCGCAGGAACTGGCGCAGCTGGAAGAGATCAAGGCGGCGTTCGATCCCGGGCTCAACCTCAACCCGGGCAAGGGCATCCCCATCCTCAAGCGCTGCCAGGAGTACCGCGCCCTCCCCGATCGCCACGACCACACCCGGGATGGCGGCGATGACTGACGCGGCGGACAGGGACATCAGCGAGGAGCTGGTACAGGCGGTACAGGACGCCGCCGGGCGGCAGCAGCCCCTGTATATCAACGGCGGCGGCAGCAAGCGCGACTGGCTCGGACGCCAGTGCGACGCGCCCGCGCTCGAGGTCGGCGGGCACCGCGGCATCGTCGACTACCAGCCGCAGGAACTCGTGATCACGGTACGCGCGGGCACCCCGGTCGCCGACGTCCAGGCGCTGCTGGCGCAGCAGGGCCAGATGCTGGCCTGCGAGCCGCCGCAGCTGGACGGACGCGCCACCGTGGGCGGCACGCTGGCCAGTAACCTCAGCGGGCCCGCCCGGCCCTGGGGCGGCTCACTGCGCGACGCCGTGCTCGGCATCAGGCTGATCAACGGCCGCGGCGAGCTGCTGCGCTTCGGCGGCACGGTGATGAAGAACGTCGCGGGCTACGACGTGTCGCGCCTGCAGGCGGGCGCCCTGGGTACGCTGGGCGTGCTGTGCGAGCTGAGCCTGCGGGTGATGCCGCAGCCCGAACACAGCCTGACACTCATGTACGACATGGACGAGGCGGCAGCCATCGACACCATGAACCGCCGCGCTGCGGAGCCCGCCCCGTTGTGCGGCGCCAGCTGGGAGTCAGGACGCCTGCGCCTGCGGCTGGCCGGCGCCGCCAGTGCGGTGGAGCACACCGCGGGCCTGTGGGGTGGGGAACGCGCAGGCGCCGACGACTACTGGCGCGAACTGCGCGAGTATCGCCGGCCATTCTTTGCCGGCGACGAGCCCCTGTGGCGCCTCACGCTGCGCGGCGCGGCGGCGCCCGTGGGCGGCGGCGACACGCTGCTCGACTGGGGCGGCGGACAGCGCTGGCTGCATGGCACGGACGACCAGTCGATGTTCGACGCCGCGGCGACAGCCCGCGCGCACGCCTGCCGCGTGCGCGGGGGCGACCGGCAGGCGGAAGTGCGCCCTGTGCCGGGCGCCGCGCAGCAGGGCATCCAGCGCCGACTGAAGCGGGCCTTCGATCCCGCCGGCGTACTCAATCCCGGCCGCCTGTACGGCTGGCTGTAGGCAGCCCATGCATACCGAACTGCACTCCCGGCTGAATTCCGACCCGCGCGCGCAACAGG
>JAWVYG010000121.1:0-6967 GCA_033722815.1 Halioglobus sp. | reverse complement strand
TGGCATCGCGCAGCTCCTCCTCCATCTTGAGCTGCTCTACCGCCTTGGCGTTCATCTCTTCGTCGTAGAAGCGGTAGCAGGCGCGGCCCTCGGCCTTGGCCACGTACATGGCGGTGTCGTCGTTGCGCACCAGCGTGTCCGCGTCGGTGCCGTCCTGCGGGTACAGTGCGATGCCGATACTCGGCGTCACCACGGGGTTGTGCGACTGCAGCGCGATAGGTTCGGACAGGCTGTTGAGAATACGGCTGGCCACCTTCTTGATATGGGTGATATCGGTGACGTCCGACAGCACCACGGTGAACTCGTCGCCGCCCAGCCGCGCGATCTCCGTGCCGCTGGTGCCGTCCTGATCGCCCTCGGCACTGTTATTGGTGAAGTAATTGACGATGTCTTCCTCGCGCAGCTCGTTGGTCAGGCGCCGCGCGATCTCCACCAGCAGGCGGTCGCCCCGCGCGTGGCCGATGGAGTCGTTGATGCGTTTGAAGTGATCCAGGTCGATGAACAGCAGGGCGGCCGAGTGGTGGTGGCGCTGGGCGCGTTTCAGGATGCGGTTCAGGTGCTCGTTGAAACTGCGCCGGTTCGGCAGGCTGGTCAGCGGGTCGTAGTACGCCAGGTAGCGCAGGCGGTCTTCCTGGCGCTTCAGGGAGTTGAAGGCGTTGCTCGCGCGCAGCATGTACTGCACATCCCGGCCGAGCAGCGACCAGTTCACCGGCTTGGTCTTGTACTGGGTGGCGCCCGCCTCGAAACCCTCGTCGATGGAGGCGCGGTCGTCGGAGCCTGTGACGATCAGGATGGGAATGGACTCGCCCTGGGGCAGCTGGCGGATGCGCTGGCAGGCTTCCAGGCCGGTCATGCCGGGCATTTCCACGTCCAGGAACACCAGGTCCGGGCGCTCGCGCACGAACGTGTCGATGGCCTCCATCCCATTGGACGCCTCGACGACAACCATGCCCTCCGCCTCCAGGCATTGCCTGGTCAGGAGGCGGACATTCTGGTCATCGTCGCATACGAGAATCTTGGCCTGGTGGCGATTAGATTCTGAACTCACACTGCCCCGCCGGGTGTCATACGCTTTATGTGCTTTGTAGGCTATCATTAGTCTGGCCGCGCGCAAAGAACAAATAACAACAAAGTTCAGAAAATCAAAGGCTTGCGGTGGTAAATTTACCGCTTTTTCGAGTTGGGGGACGGTGGGTCGCGCAATGCAGCACAACCTGGGTGCATGGTTCAGGCTCGCACTTCCGGCACTTCTCGTGATGCTGGCCTATTTCGGGCGCGGCGCCATGGAAACCGTGGAAGATGATGCGCAGGTCATACTGGCGAACCTGCCCTACCTGCTGTGCGTGCTGGCGGCGCTGATGGCCTACCAGTTCAATCGCAGCCGCTTCATCCTGGCCGCCGCCGGCGTGGCCCTTTTCTACTGGCTCGTGCAGACCCGCCTGCAGGTGAGCCTGGAGGAGCCCGGCGCCGCGCGCGCCTACCTGGCCAGCAGCCTGAGTATCTCGGTGCTGGCGCTGTACCTGCTGGTGCTGCCGGAGCGCGGCCTGCTGACGGTACCCGGTGCGGTCGCCGTGCTGGGCTTCGTCGCCCTGGGCGCGCTCACCTACTTTGCCGGCCCGCTGCTGGCCGAATCCAATCCCGGCGCGGCGGATTACTACGCGCCCTGGTCGGCGCAGGGCAACGTGTTGTCCCGCGGCGGCAGTCTTCTCGCGGGGCTGGTGATTGCAGCTGGCCTTGCGCAGCTGGTGTTGCGCCAGGAAGAGTCCGACGCGGCGCTGCTGGGTACTTACGTGGCCCTGTTACTGGCCCTTGCGCGCCTGCACCTGCCGGCGATCTCCGTTGCCATGGGCATTGCCGCCGCGCTGTGCGTGCTGCTGGGGGTGCTGCGCAGCTCCCACGCCATGGCGTACCGCGATGAACTCACCGGCCTGCCGGGGCGGCGCGCCCTCAACGAGCGCCTGAAAATGCTCGGGCGGCGCTACACCATCGCAATGCTGGACGTCGACCATTTCAAGCGCTTCAACGACACCCATGGCCACGATGTGGGCGACCAGGTGCTGTGCCTCGTGGCCTCGCGTATCCGCCGCGTGCGCGGTGGCGGTACCGCGTTCCGCTACGGGGGAGAGGAGTTCTGTGTGCTGTTCCCGCGCCGCGAGCTGGCGGAGTGCATCGAGCCGATGGACGAGATTCGCGATGAGATCGCCAACTACAAGATGTCTATCCGCGACCGCAGCATGCGCCCGAAGCAGTCCCGCGAGGGCGCCAGGAAGCGCGGCGCTACCCGGCTCAAGAATGACGAGGTGCGCCTGACGGTCAGCGTCGGGCTGGCGGAGCGCACCGACGACAGGCCGGATGCCATGGCGGTGATCAAGGCGGCGGACCAGAAGCTCTACCAGGCCAAGCGCGCCGGCCGCAACCGCGTCGCCTCGTGACCTCGGGGAAGCGTCAGGAAAATAGGTTGTTGCGGCGCTTCAGGCCCTGCTCGCGCACGAAGCGCGGCAGCTGCTGCAGCGGAATGGCCGGGCTGTAGTAGTAGCCCTGCACCTGCTGGCACTGGTTATCGCGCAGGAACTCGATCTGCTCGTGCGTCTCCGCGCCCTCGGCGATGACCATCATGTCCAGGCGCCTGCCCATCTCGATGATCATCTGGCAAACGGCTTCCTGGTGCTCGTTGTGCGGCAGGTCGCGCACGAAACAGGCATCGATCTTGAGAGCCGATATGGGCAGCTCGGTGAGATGCGTCAGCTGGGAAAAGCCGGTGCCGAAGTCGTCCAGCGAGAAGGAGATGCCCAGCTCGCGCAGTTCGTTCATGCGATCCTTGATGGCGCCGGTGCTCTTGAGAATGGTCGACTCCGTCAGCTCGAACTCGATACGCGTGGCGTCGGCGCCGCTGCGGGCGATGATGTCCTTGACGATGTCGACGAAGCGGTCTTCCTGGATCTGCGAGAAGGAGATGTTCACCGCCACGTCCACGTCCTGCATGCGCTGCTCGGCCAGCCATACCTGCGCGTTGCAGGCGTGCTGGATCACCTGGTAGCCGATGGTCTTCATCAGCCCCATGTCCTCGCACGCGGACAGGAATTCCCCGGGCAGCAGGATGCCCCGCTCGGGGTGGTTCCAGCGCAGCAGCGCCTCGAGCCCCACGAGGTGGCCGGTGGGGAGGTCGACCCGCGGCTGGTAGTGCAGTTCGAACTGGTTCTTGCGCACGGCGGTGCGCAGCTCCGCGGCCAGCGAATTGTTGCCCGACATGTCGAAGGCGAGCTTCTCGGAATAGCGGATGAAGCGGCCGCCGTCGATGCTCTTGGCCTGCTGCATGGCGCTGCGGGCGTGCTCGACCAGGTCGGAGAACTCGGTGCCGTCCTCGGGATACACGGCGGCGCCGATGCTGGCCTCCACCGCGACCTGCTGGTCGCTCAGGATCATCGGGGCAGAAATGGAGCGCAACATCTTCTCGGCGATGGTCTGCACCGACTCGATGGAGCTGATGTCCTCGAGCACCACGGCGAATTCGTCGCCGCCGAGCCGCGCGATGCTGTCTGAGCTGCGCAGCTTGTTGATCAGGCGGCGGGAGATCGACTTGATCATGATGTCGCCGTCCGCCTCGCCGTAGTGGTCATTGATATTGGCGAACTGGTCGATGTTGATATACAGCAGCGCGGTATTGAAGCCGTAGCGCTCGGAGCGGCCCATGGCGCGCTCGAGGTGGGCGCGGAATCCCACGCGATTCAGCGCACCGGTCAGCGGGTCGCGATTGGACAACTGCTGGATCTTCTCCCGCGCCCGCTTCAACTGGATGCTGTAATCCAGCACCCGGTGCACCAGTGCGTCCTGCAATTCGCCGCGTACCAGGTAGTCCTGTGCGCCCAGCTCGCGAATCTGCTCGATGAGCGCGTCCTCCGGCTCGTCGATCAGCAGGATCAGCGGGGTAGTGGTCTCGTGTTTGCTGGCCAGGCGCAGCAGGTACTCCGTCTCGGGCCCGTAGGCCATGATCACCGCATCGATCATCGGGTCGGTCAGCGCTTCCAGCGGGCGCTCGAAAGACTCGGTCTTGGCGAGGTTGAAGCGGGCGGGTATCGCGCGCTCCAGACAGGCGGAAAGTACCAGGTGGTCCGCTCTCTCTTCCGAGATGATCAGTACGGTCTGCTGTTCCAATTGTGGTTCCTGCGTATCCCCGGGCCAGGGGGCCGTTAGTCTCGGCGCGGGCGCGATTTTGTCAGCCGTGGGGCCAAAAATCGCGTGCTGCGTCTTATTCTTTATTTAACATGAAGTTATACGAAAATACTCAGATATTTTCTAGTAATTGTTGGCTTAAAATTACCAATGTGGCACGGGCCGGCCCACAGGCGGGGACGGTGCGCTGCCCGCGGTGTCCGCACTGGGCCCCGTCGTGCACAAGAAGCGTTAGTCTTTCCTGACCCGAGTCGTCATTGCGCGCAGCGCCGCTTGGGCTAGGCTTGGTCCTTTGCCCATTGTGGAACGGTTATGAACGAAGAGCTCAAATTCGAGGTGTCCGATGGCATCGCGCTCATTACGCTGAATCGCCCGGAGGCCTATAACACCATGTCGCCGGCCATCATGGATGGCCTCGGCGAGGCCTACCGGCGCTGTGACGAGGACGATGCGATCCGCGTGGCGGTCGTGACCGGCGCCGGCAATGTGTTCTGCACCGGTGCGGACATGAGTGCCGGCGGGGCGACCTTCGACAGCAGCGCGCAGTCGGTTGAAATCGACTCCTGCCCCCTCAGCACCCAGGCCTGGGATATCCGCAAGCCGGTCATCGCGGCCTGCAACGGCCACGCGGTCGGCGCCGGCCTCGGCGTGGCCGTGCAGTGCGACATGCGCGTGTTCGCCAACGAGGGCAAGTACGGTTTTTTGCAGTCGCGCCGCGGTGTCGTCACCGACTTCGCGATGGAGTACGTGCTGCCGCGACTGGTCGGCTTCGAGCGCGCCTTCGAGCTGCTGGTGCGCGCCCCGCGCCTGAGCGGCGAGGAAGCCGTAGCCTGGGGCCTGGCCAGCCGCAGCGTACCCGCAGAGCAGGTGCTGGACACCGCCATGGAGATCGCCCGCGATATCGCGGTGAACTGTGCACCGCTGGCGGTGGGCCTGCACAAGCGTCTGTTATGGCGCGGCATGGACATGTCCCTGCCGCAACTGGCCGGCGTGGAAAGCCGCGCACTGAATCACAGCATGACCAGGCCCGATGCCGTGGAGGGCGGTATGGCCTACTTCGAGCGGCGCGCGCCGAACTGGAGCGGCAGCGTAATCAATGACTGGCCAGAATGGCTGGAGGACTGACCGTGTTGCGTGCGCTTGCAGCCGGTGTGCTGGCGATAGTCCTGGTGGCCTGCGGCGGCATCGAGCCGCCACCCGATTCGGTGTACGCGGCGCGCGAGTTCGGCACGGGCACGTCCGCGCCGTGCGCTGAGCGGGTGCCGACCAGGAAGGCGCTGTTCGGCGACCTGCACGTGCACACGGCCTATTCCAACGACGCCTGGAACTTCGACGTGCGCGTGTACCCGCGCGACGCCTACCGCTACGCCTTCGGCGAGCCCATCAGGCTGCCGCTGGGGGATGACTTCGAGGCGCGCACGGTGCGCATCGACCGACCGCTGGATTTCATGGGGGTCACCGACCACGCGGAGTTCTTCGGCGAGCAGTCGGTGTGTTTCGACGAGCAGGCCGACGGCTACGCGAGCAAGTTCTGTGAGGTGATGCGCAGCGGTGAGGGCCGTGCGCCGGCGCTGATACGCCAGATCATCTCGCCGTTCTCCCGGCGCAATCCCGCGGTCTGTGGCGACGACGGGGCGGACTGCGCGCGCCGCAGCGAGCAGACCTGGCAGGATATTATCGCCGCCGCGCAGCAGTACAACGACACCAGCAGCGACTGCCAGCGCACAACCTTCATCGCCTACGAGTACAGCTCGTTCCGCATGGGCTCCAACCTGCACCGCAACGTGGTGTTCAGGAACAGTGCCGTGCTGAACAGGCCGGTGTCCTATATCGATGAGAACCGCGAGTGGGACCTGTGGCGCGTATTGAAGCAGCAGTGTATCGACGGCGACACCGGCTGCGACGTGATCGCCATCCCGCACAACTCCAATATCAGCAACGGCCGCATGTTCGCGGTCGATTATCCCGGTGCGCGCTCGGGCGAGGCGCAGGCAGAGCGCGCTGCGCTGCGCCAGTACATAGAGCCGCTGGTGGAGATCATGCAGCACAAGGGCGACTCGGAGTGTCGCAACGGCCTGGAAGGTGTGCTCGGCGCCGTCGACGAGCTGTGCGACTTCGAGCCGTTCGAGAACCTGGCCTTCGAGCGCATCGTCGGTGAGGGCGAGGAGATCGGCGCCTGCTACGACGGCCCCTTTGCCGACTGGATCCTGCGGCTCGGGCCGAGCTGCCTGGACCGCAACAGTTATGCCAGGCAGGCGCTGGTCGAAGGCCTGCTCGAGGAGGCCCGCATTGGCGTCAATCCCTTCAAGTTCGGCCTCATGGCCAGTACCGACACCCACAACGGCATCGGCGGCGGGGTGCAGGAGGGCAACTTCCCGGGTCACCTGGGTAACGGCGACTCCACGGCGCAGCAGCGGGTACAGTTCGACGGCGCCATCCCCGGCAATGCCAGCAACAACCCCGGTGGGCTTATCGGCGTCTGGGCCGAGGAGAACTCGCGCGATGCCATCTTCGAGTCGATGCGCCGCCGCGAGGTGTTCGGGACCAGCGGGCCGCGCATCGAGCCGCGTTTCTTTGGCGGCTGGGACCTCGACCCCGAGCTGTGTAACAGCGGCGACATGCTGCGCAGGGCGTACGCGAGCGCGGTGCCCATGGGCAGTGACCTGGCGGCCGCGCCCGGCGACGCCACCGCGCCGCAGTTCCTGGTGGCCGCCGCGGCGGACCTGGGGACGGCGGCCTTCCCGGGCGTCGAGCTGCAGCGTTTGCAGGTGATCAAGGGCTGGGCGGATGCTGAGGG
>JAWVYG010000120.1:0-6990 GCA_033722815.1 Halioglobus sp. | reverse complement strand
GCTTCCGCCGCGTCGCGCCTGGCCAGCGCGCGGTCCAGCGACGCCTGCGCGGTCAGCTTCTGCCGGACCAGTTCCACGTTGCGCCGGTAGTTGGCCTGCGCTTCCACCAGGCCGGCCCGGGCGCCCTCGACCTGCGCCGAGGCCGCCGCGATCTCCTCCGGGCGCGCCCCGTTGCGCAATTCCTTCAGCCTGGCCTCCGCGCCCGCGACCTCCGCACGGGCCCGCGCCACCGCAGCCTGCTGGCGCCGGTCGTCCAGCTGTACCAGCACGGTGCCGGCAGCGACCATGGTGCCCTCCGACACGGGCTCGCCGACGATGATCTCGTCGGCGGTCGACTTGAGAATGATGCGGTCGCGCTCGAGGGTGCCGAGCGCCTCGTGCGCGCCCTCCTGCGAACAGGCCGCGAGCAGGACGAGGATCAGTGGCAGCAGCAGTCTGGTCATTGGCGTATCCGAACTCTCGACGTGTGCCCGAAAGTTATACGCACGGCGGTGCAGCGTTGCAAACAGGGCCGGCCGGTGCGCCCGCGAGCGGGCAAAAAAAACGCAGCCATTGCTGCGGCTGCGTTTGTCTTACCCGGCGGTTGGTCAGGCGGCTGTTCTGTCGCGCGATCCCACCGGGTGGCCGACGTATTCCGCGCGGGGGCGGATCAGGCGGCTGTTGCGCTTGAACTCGAGGTAGTGGGCGATGTAGCCGTACACCCTGGCCATGGCGAACATGGCGGTGAAGAAGTGCGTCGGGATGCCCAGGCTGTGGAACACCGCGCCCTTGTAGAACTCCACGTTGGCCCAGATTTCCTTGCCCTTGGTGGCAAACTCTTTCTGGCAGGCCTCCTCGACGGCGATAAGGGTGTCCAGCAGGCGCTTGCTGTCGCCGTCCTGGCACATTTCGACCGCCATCGGCTTGAGCAACTTGGCGCGCGGGTCCACCACGCTGTATTCCCGGTGGCCCATACCCATGATCTTGACCTTGTTGGCCAGGCACTCCCGGACGTAGGCCTCGGCCTTCTCCGGACTGCCGATTTCCATGGCCATCTCCAGCGCCGCCTGGTCGGCGCCGCCGTGCAGCCTGCCGAACAAGGTGCCGATGGAGGCGGAGATGCTGGACTGGATCGGCGCCAGCGTGCTGGCGCAGACGCGTCCTGCGAAGGTGCCGGCGTTGAAGCTGTGCTCCATCTGCAGGATCTGCGCGGCATCGAGCATGTGGCGCTGCTCGGCGCTCGGCCAGCTGCCGTGGAGCATGTGCAGGAAGTTTTCGTGGAACAGGCGTCCGGGGACCGGCGACAGGATCGACTTGCTCTGGCTGAGGCGGTAGTGCGCCGCGATCAGCCCTGTGATCTTCGCCGCGATGAACAGGCCGTGCTCGGCGTCGCTGTCGATGTCCATGACCTGGTCTTCGGGCAGCTGCAGCAGCGGCACCATGCCCTGCAGCATCAGCATGGGGTGCAGGTCCCTCGGTACCTGCTGCAGGAGGTCTATCTCGGCGTGGGACAGTTCGGTGTGGCGGCACATGAACTGCTTCAGCTTGCTCTTCTGCTGCTCGCTGGGCCACTCGCCGAACAGCACCATCCACACGACGTGCAGGATAGGTACGTCGACCAGCTCGTTGATGTCGAAACCGCGGTAGCTGAGCAGGCCGGCGTCGCCCTGCACGTCTGAGATTGCGGTTTCCCCGACGATAACGCCGTCCAGGTCATCGGATCGAACAGGTGTCTGCTCCGCCATGATTTCGCCTCCCCCAGGGTCAAATTGGTAATTTTTCACATTATATACCCGCACTATGATTAGCAGTGTTAATTATACTTATTGTCCTATTAGAGGGGCTAATATGCGCTTGGAAAACAGTGAGTTACGCGCCTTCCGCGCGGTCATCGAGGAGGGCGGCTTCAAGCGGGCGGCCGACGCCCTGCATATCAGCCAGTCGGCGGTCAGCCAGGCCGTGGCCGGGCTGGAGGCGAAACTCGATGCGCCGCTGGTGCGCCGCGGCAAGGACCTGCGCCTGACCGATATCGGCAAGCGCCTGTTCGAGCACGCGGTGGATGTGCACCGGGAGGAACAGCAGACCCTGGAGGACATTGCGCAGCTGAAACAGGGCCGGCGCGAGACGCTCAATCTCGCGCTGAGCGCCTCGATCAACCGCTTCTACGCGCCGGAGCTGATCAGCACCTACTGCCGGCGCAACCCGAACACCCGGCTCAAGGTGTCCGAGCTGCCCGCCCGCAGCATCATCTCGGCGGTGCTGTCCGGCCAGGTGGAGCTGGGATTCGGCCCGTTCCAGAAGGATATGGGTGCATTCACCACGTTCGGGTTGTACCGGGATTCGCGCCACCTGGTGGTGAGCCCGCGGCATCCGCGCTACCAGGAGATGGTCGACGGCGACGAGGGCGCGCTGAAGCTGACGCCGCTCATCACCTCGGCGCTGGACAACCCGGACCTGCGCCCCTCCATCCAGCGCATCCGGGACCAGTTCAGCACAGTCTGGGAGGTGAGCAGCCTGCTGCTGCGCATCCACATGGTGGAGCAGGGCATGGGTGTGGCCTTCATCGACAGAAAACTGCTGGACGAGCATCCTTCCTGCAGCCAGTTTCGTATCATGGACGATGTATCCTTCGGCCGCATCGACAAGGAAGTGGGACTTTACTACCGCAAGGACCGCTCACTCAGCGACGGCGCGCGCAGCTTCATCGACCTGTGCTCGGAGCACTGGGGCCTGGGCGGCACCGGCGATTGAGCGATAGCACGGGAAAATCAAAGATGACCCTGAGAGACAGTAATATCGAGAAGCTCGGCGAACAGCCCTTCGACGTGCTGGTGATCGGCGCCGGGATCAACGGCGCGGTGTCTGCGGCGTCCCTGGCCGGCAGGGGAGTGCGCGTGGCCCTCATCGACAAGGGAGATTTCGCCAGCGGCGTCAGTTCCAGCTCATCCAACCTCGCCTGGGGGGGAATCAAGTACCTCGAGACGGGTGAGCTTTTGTTGGTCAACAAGCTGTGCAAGTCGCGCAACAAGCTGATGGAGGCCTATCCCTCCACGGTGAAGGAGATTCGCTTCCTCACGACCATCCAGCGAGGTTTCCGCTTCTGGCCGTTCCTGATCTACCTGGGCAGCCTGTTCTACTGGCTGATGGGCCGCTTCGTCACGCAACCGCCGAAGTACTACCCGGCCCGCAGCATCGAGCGCACCGAGCCGGTGATCGATACCTCCAACGCCGCCGGCGGCCTGGAATACTCCGACTGCTACCTGTACGACAACGACGCGCGCTTCGTCTTCAATTTCATCCGCAAGAGCCTGAACTACGGCTGCATCGCGGCGAACTACGTCGAGTCCCTGGTGTCCCGGCGCGAGCGGGACGGCTGGGTGACCCGGGCCCGCGATGCAATCAGCGGGCGGGAATTCGATATCGCCTCGAAGGTCGTGGTGAACGCGTGCGGACCCTACGTGGACAGCCACAACGAGCTGAGTGGCGAACGCACCGAGTATCACCACCTGTTCTCCAAGGGTATCCACCTGATCGTCGATCGCGTGACCGACAACAAGCGAGTGCTGGCCTTCTTCGCCAGCGACGGCCGCCTGTTCTTCATGATCCCGATGGGCCCGAAGACCTGCCTGGGCACCACCGATACCCAGGTCGAGGAGCCGGCCGTGGGCGTCACGGACGAGGACCGCCAGTTCGTACTCGACAACGTGAATGCCATGACCGACCTGGACCCGCCGCTGACGCTCGACGACATCATCGCCGAGCGCGTCGGTGTGCGCCCGCTGGCGATCAGGGGCGAGGGCGGTGAGGCGGACTGGGTGCAGTTGTCGCGCAAGCACGTCATCGAGGCCAACGAGCAGACCGGGCACCTGAGTATCTTCGGCGGCAAGCTGACCGACTGCCTGAACGTCGGCGATGAGATCGCCGATTGGGTGGAGAAACTCGGCGTCGAGGTCCCCGAGAAGGACAACCGCTGGTACGGCGAACCGGGCGCGGACATGCGTGAGGAGTTCATGCTGCAGGCGAAGCTGATGGACCTCGACAGCCTGACCGATCCCTCCTCGTCGGAGCCCCTGTCGGAGCGCTTCTGGCGCCGTTACGGCGAGACGGCGTTCGGCCTGCTGGAGCGCATCCGCGAGGATGAAGACTGCGTCAAGCTGCTGATCGAGAACGCCGAGTACACCCGCTGCGAAATCGAGCTCGCCGCGCGCCGGGAGATGATCGTCAAGCTGGAGGACTTCATGCGCCGCCGCTCCAAGATCGAGCAGGTGGTGCGGCGCGAAGACATCGCCAGTGCGCCCGGCCTGGTCGAGGCCTGCGATATCCTGTTTGGTGAGGACGCCGCGCAAAAACTGGATGAGTATCTGCGCTCCTGAACATGCACCGTGCGCGGCACACGCGCCCGGTCGACTCGGGCGTCGAACTCAGAACTGCGGCTCGCCGCCGTGCACGCCCAGGTAGTGTGAGCCCAGGTAGGGCCGGTCGTCCACGCTGCGGTTGATCTCGTAGATGCGCTCGTAGCTGGTGTCCTTGATCAGCCACTTACCGTCCACCTTCAGGTAGCGGTCCCAGTACAGCGCGGTGCCCGTGGTCAGCGCGTTGTGGTTGAGGATCCACATATTGTCCGCCAGGTACCAGATGCCCGTCGCCTCCGTAGCGCTGAGTATCTGGATTTCCGGGTGGTGCGCGTTGTGCTGGCCGATCGCTTCCTTGCTGAAGGCGTTGCCGATGTTGTCGACGTATTCCTGCCTGCCGTCGAGGTTCCATTCGTAACCGCCGCCCTTGAAGCGCACGCAGACATCCTCGTGAAACAGCGTGGCCAGCTCCTCGAGGTTCGCCGTATCCACGCAGCGAAAGTAGGCGTGTTTGAGCTGCTTGATGGCCTCGATATCCATCAGCCGCTGGATATCCTTGCGCAACGCCTCGATGCCGCCATCGCTGGCTTCCAGCGGCAGGCCGTCGCTGATACCCATGTTGGCCTTGTTCAATACCTGGCGTTCGCTCATGTTGCGCTCCTCGTAACCGGTTCGACTCGACAGTGGCAAATAATAGACGAATTGGCGGGCTGCGGCAGTCTGCCAGTTCAGGCCGCGGCGCGCTTTTACGCCATGGCGCGATGCAACGCAGTGGTGCCGCGGGCGGCGTTCAGGCGCTGCGCTCACTGCGGGCGAAGCGGAAGACGACCTCCCTGGCGTGCAGCGTGCCGTCGCACTCGCTGCAGCGCACTTCCGGTTGCAGCTCGTTGCCACAGGGCGTGTGAGTCAGCCGCATCGGTTTGCCTGCGCCGCCGGGATCGCACCAGGCGTCGCCCCACTGCAGCAGCGCGACGAAATAGGGGAAGGTGCCCTCGCCCTTCTCCGTCAGCAGGTACTCGAAGCGCGCCGGGCGCTGCCGGTACGGCACCTGCTCCAGGATGTCCTGCTCGACCAGGAACTTCAGGCGGTCGGTGAGGATGTTGGTGGCGACCGGCAGCTCGCGGTGGAAGTCGTCGAAGCGGGTCAGTCCATGGAAGGCCAGGGCGATGAGGTTGGCGGTCCAGCGATCGCCGACGATATTGACCAGGTTGCGGTAGAGGCTGCGCCGGCTGGGCACATTCTCTACCGGCACCGAGGAGCGGCGTCGCACTTTCTTTTCACGCGAATCAAGGGTCGCGCCCGGCCCCGGCGAGTAGTCTACGTCGCGCCAGCGCACCGGCTCATCGCAGTGCGCGCAGCACATCATCGGCGTGAAGGGTCTGGCGCAGCGCAGGTGCGTGAGGGTAACGGCGTCCAGCTCCGGCGTGCGAAAGAAACGGCGCTCCCAGGCCATCGCCATCAGCGCGCAGTGGTAGAGGTCCAGGGATTTCTCGGTCAGGTGGTACAGCTGCCGCGTGCCGGGCCCGGCGCCGCGCTTTTCCAGGCAATCCATCGACTGCAGCCACTTGAGTCGGTCTGCCAGCACGCCGCGCGATACCCCGAGGGTCTCCATCATCTCGTTGAAGGAATTGATGCCCCAGAACACCTCCTGGATGATCAGCAGGCACCACTTGTCGCCGATCTGGTCGAGCGCGCGATTGATCGAACTGGCGCGTGTGGTGAAGGTGTTCATCCGTGCCTGAGGGGTTCAGTCGCAGTAGCCGCGCATGGCCCGCAGGCTGCGGCCGCCGGCGTCGTCGCCGGCCGTGGCCGGCACCAGGCAGATCTCGTCCGCCCCCGCGGCGCGGTACTGCTGCACTCTGCTTTCGATATCGGCCGCGCTGCCGACCAGCCCCACGGTGCTGACCAGTTCGTCCGGCATGGCCGCGAGCAGTTCCCCCGGGTGCGGGCGCGTGCGGGCGAACTCCACCAGTTCGGAGAAGCCGGCGGCGCACATCATGTCGCTGTAACCCGGCGCCGCCAGGTAGCCGACGACGGCGCGCTTCATCTGCTCGATCGATTCCGGTGTGGGGTCCACCGCACAGGGCAACCACACGGCGAGGGCGGGGGCGGGGCGCTGTGCGGCGGCAGCGGCCTGTTCCATGCCGGCGCGCAGCTGGGCGAGGCTCTGCGGCGTCACCATGTTGAGCAGCATGCGCGCGGCGTGGCGCGCGGCGACTTTCACCGCCGCCGGCCCGAAGGCGGCGATGGTCAGCGCATCCCCAGGGCCGTCCAGCCGCAGTCGGTAGCCGCGGCAGGCGGCGAGTTCGCCCTGGATATCGACCTTCTCGCCGCGCAGCAGCGGCTGCAGTATTTGCGCCGTCTCCTCGAGGTGGCGCGCCGTGCGCGCGCGTTGCCGGCCGTGCCACTGCTCGACGACCACGACGCTGGAGGCGCCGATGGCCAGGCTGACGTCCCTGCCGCCGAGATCGGCCACCGACGCCGCGCCCATCGCCATGGTCATGGGGGTGCGCACGGCAACGGCTAGCGGCCCTATGGTCAGCGCGATCTTTTCCGTCTGCAGGGCGATGGCGGTGGCCAGCGCGAACGCATCAAAGGTGGCCATCTCACCGATCCACAGGCCGGGGTAGCCGAGGCTGTCCGCCAGCCTGGCAACCTG
>JAWVYG010000119.1:0-7018 GCA_033722815.1 Halioglobus sp. | reverse complement strand
GGGCAGGCCTTTGACGTGTCCTCCGCTGCCTTCACCCTGCGGCCTGGCTCGGCGCTGCCGTCCTCCCGAGAACTTACGGGTGCGGTGCTGCGCACGGCCCATATCTGGTCGCTTCCGCTCGGAGCCGCCATGGCGGGGCCGGACGCATCGCTCACGGGCTTCTCCAGGGTCGGTTGTTGCCCCCGTTCCTGCTTGAGCACCAGCACATCCTCCGAGGCTTTCAGTCGCTCCGCCGATGGCGTCAGGGCCGCTTCGGCTCCCATCTCGGTGAGTTCGCGGAAGTAACCGGCCGCCGTTTTCCTGTCCAGGTCGCAACGCAGGAGAATCGTCTTGCCGGAGAACAATTTGTTCACAACCTCATCGTCAGCAATGCAGAACAAGCGGGCGAGATTGATCTTCACCTGCCCGATGGAGTGTCCCTTCAGCGCTTTCCCCTCAAATGTCAGATCGAAGGTCTTCATTGGACCACCGCCTTTTTCGTTTTATTGCATTTATGCAAGGCGGACGCCCCGGTTGATCGCGCCGCGGCCTGCGGCGAGTAACCCTGACTACCACCGATTTACCCCTGCGATGCTAGCAATGCGACAAGATATTACCTAGGAGAATGTAATTAAAAGTAAGAAATAATAAAAAATTATATGTGACTATAACATTCGGTGATAACAGAGGGGTCGATGGGGCGAGGACTGTCGCCAGAATGGCGCTCGCAGGCCTTGACCGTGCGTGAAAGGAAGCCGCTGCATGCAGTGCGGGTTACGGCGGTCCCGCACAGTAGAGCGCTTGCTGCCGTTGTCGAACAACCTGTCTACCAGATGGGGAAGCTTACGCGTGGCGGAATCGGTGCTCGCGGGTGCTTGTTCTGGCTGTGGTACCGGAGGCCGGACTTGAACCGGCACGCCATCGCTGGCATCGGATTTTGAATCCGACGTGTCTACCAATTTCACCACTCCGGCTGAGAGTGCCGCAGGCCCTGCCGGGGCCGCGGGGAGAAGCGCGGGATTATAGCAACGGCGTTCGAAACTGCAATTTTTTCCCTTAACGTGCGCTCCCATTGCCTGTAAACTCCGCGCCGACTCCAGCGGGAGTCCGTAACCTGCGCCGCCCACCGGGGCGGTCTATCTGAGTATCTGTGTACACTTGGGAGAAAAGAGCATGGCCATGAAACTGGTTAAACGCACAGACGAGTACAGCATCTACCTGCGCGGCGACAATCGCTACGCGGTAAAGGACGCGAACAAGCGCCCGGTGAACGGCGATGACAAGACGCGCATCCTGATTGCCGAGGAACTGATCAAGGCGGCATTGCCCGCCGAGAAGCCCGCCGAAGAGGTCGAAGCCGAAGAGTCCGCAGAAGCGGAAGTAGCCGCCGCAGAGGACGCGGCGGAAGAGGCACCGGCCGAGGATGAGGCACCGGCGGAGGAAGAGGCAGCCGAGGAGGCGCCGGCAGAAGATGCAGCCGACGAGGAAGCGAAGAAGGAAGACTAGGGCAACTGGCCCTGGGGAAAAGCCGGCCACGCGCCGGCTTTTTTGTCGATGAAACGCTCCGAGTTCAGCTATGACCTGCCCCCGGAACTGATCGCGCAGCATCCGCTGCCGGGCAGGGACGACAGCCGCCTGCTCACGCTCGATGGCGCCACCGGCGCGGTGCAGCACCGCCGCTTCACCGACCTGGTCGACTGTGTCGATCCTGGCGACCTGCTCGTTTTCAACGATACCCGGGTGATTCCTGCGCGGCTCTACGGGCGCAAGAGCAGCGGCGGCCGGGTGGAGATCCTGGTGGAGCGGATTACGGGTAGCCATGAGGCACTGGCGCACATACGCAGCAGCAAGTCGCCGCGGACCGGCACGGTGTTGGTCCTGAGTGCGACACCGGACGCCGAGGCAGGGCCACTCCAACTCGAGGTATGCGGCCGCCAGGGCGACCTCTTCATGCTGTCCAGCGCGGCCGGCGTCCCCATTGCCCAGATCCTGGCCACTGTCGGGCACATGCCATTGCCCCCGTATATCCAGCGTGAAGACGCGGCCCTGGACCAGGAGCGCTACCAGACCGTGTACGGCAGGCGGGAGGGCGCCGTTGCCGCACCCACCGCCGGCCTGCACTTTACCGAGGCGCTGCTGCAACGTTTCGAGGCGAAGGGCGTCAACCGCGCCCACGTGACGCTGCATGTGGGTGCCGGCACGTTCCAGCCGGTACGGGAAGAAGACATCGAGCATCACCGCATGCACGCCGAGTACGTGGAGGTGGACCAACAGGTTGTCGATGCGGTGCTCGACACCCGCGACCGCGGCGGTCGCGTCATCGCGGTGGGTACCACCGCGGTCAGATCCCTGGAGACTGCCTGCCTGGCAACCGGTCAGCCACAGCCCTTCAGCGGCGACACCGACATCTTCATCTACCCGGGCTACCGTTTCCGCTGTGTCGATGCGCTGGTGACCAATTTCCACCTGCCGGAGTCGACGTTGCTGATGCTGGTGAGTGCGTTCGCGGGGCGTCGTCATATAATGTCCGCCTACCGCGAGGCCATCGAGCAGCGCTACCGCTTTTTCAGCTACGGGGACGCCATGTACATCACCGCCAGGCCCGCCAACGGGAGTGAAGGGTGAACGCGTCGGCACCCATGTCGTTCGAGCAGCTGGCAAGCGACGGCGCCGCACGGCGCGGCAGGCTGAGCTTCGGACGCGGCCAGGTCGATACGCCGGCTTTCATGCCCGTGGGAACCTACGGCACCGTCAAGGGTATGTTGCCGCGGGATATCGCCGCCAGCGGTGCGCAGATCATCCTGGGCAACACGTTCCACCTGTGGTTGCGGCCGGGAACACGCATCATCGAGCAGCACGGGGACCTGCACGACTTCATGGGCTGGCAGGGCCCGATACTGACCGACTCCGGCGGCTTCCAGGTTTTCAGCCTGGGCGATATGCGCAAGATCTCCGAGCAGGGCGTAGAATTCCGCTCCCCCGTGGATGGCGACAAGGTCTTTCTCGACCCGGAAGCCTCCATGGCGATCCAGCGCAGCCTCGGGGCCGATGTCGTGATGATATTTGACGAGTGTACGCCGTACCCGGCCGACCTGGGGGTGGCGCGCCAGTCAATGGAGCTCTCGCTGCGCTGGGCGCGACGCAGCAAGGCCGCCCACGCTGATAACCCGGCCGCGCTCTTCGGGATTGTGCAG
The DNA here is from genome assembly GCA_033722815.1 of Halioglobus sp. Classification (GTDB taxonomy): domain Bacteria; phylum Pseudomonadota; class Gammaproteobacteria; order Pseudomonadales; family Halieaceae; genus Marimicrobium. The sequence continues at coordinate 3,845 of JAWVYG010000119.1, read as the reverse complement.
GGCGGTATGTATACGCAGCTGCGCCAAGAATCCCTGGCGGCGCTCGAAGAGATCGGCTTCGACGGCTACGCGATAGGCGGGCTGTCGGTGGGTGAACCAAAGGAGGAAATGCTCGAAGTGCTCGACGGCCTGCAGCCACGGATGCCGGTCGACAAGCCGCGCTACCTCATGGGCGTGGGTACGCCGGCGGACCTGTTGGAGGGCGTGCGAAGAGGGGTGGATATGTTCGATTGTGTCATGCCGACCCGCCACGCCCGCAACGGCCACATCTTCACCTCGCGGGGTGTGCTGAAGATTCGCAACGCCCGGCACAAGGACAGCACACTGCCCCTGGACGAGGCGTGTGACTGCTACGCCTGCAGCAACTTCACCCGCGCGTATTTGCATCACCTGGACCGCTGCAACGAGATTCTCGGTGCGCAGCTGAACACGATCCACAACCTGCACTACTACCAGCGGCACATGGCCGGCATCCGCGGGGCGATCGAGGCGGGGCAACTGGACGCCTTTGCGGCCAATTTCTACGCCGGACAGGAAAGGGGGGTGTGATGTACAGGCTGAGTTTCTATGTTCCCGAATCACACCTGGAACAGGTCAAGACGGCCGCGTTCGCGGCGGGTGGCGGCCGCATCGGTAACTACGACAGCTGCTGCTGGCAGGTCGCCGGGCAGGGCCAGTTTCGTCCCCTGCAGGGCAGTGCGCCCTTTCTCGGCCAGCAGGGCAGCATCGAGACAGTGCCCGAATACAAGGTGGAAATGGTCGTCGAGGACGACTGTGTCGGCGCGGTTGTCGCCGCCATGATCGAGGCCCATCCCTACGAGGAGCCGGCGTGGGACGTGGTCAGTATGGTAACAGAGCTGCCGCGGTGAACGACCGCAACAACAGTGTCTTCGCGCGCCTGCGCAGTGCTCTGGATCTCCCGCGGCAACCGTGGCGGGACGCGTTTGGCAGTACCGAGTACCCGCAGGCGGCGGTGCTGGTGGCGCTGACAGACGAGCCTGCGCCCCGGGTGTTGCTCGGTCGGCGCGCGCAGCACCTTCCCATGCACCCCGGTGAGGTCGCCTTCCCGGGCGGCAAGCGCGATGCTGCCGACGCTTCACCCTGGGCGACGGCCGAACGCGAGGCGTTCGAGGAGGTCGCGCTGGATCCGGCGCAGGTCTCGCAGGTAGCTGAACTGGAGCCACTCATCACGCGTACCGGTTTCGAGGTGTTCCCCTGTATCGCCCGGGTCCCCGATCGTCTCGACCTGGTGGTGGATGCCGCGGAGTTCGACAGCGTCTTCACACTGCCGCTGCAGACCTTTGCCGACAGTACGATTTACAGGGTAGAGGCCATGTCGGACGGGCGCAACCGGCGAATGGTTCCCCACTACCAGGTGGGGGACGATAACGTCTGGGGCGTCACCGCGGCGATACTGGCGTTGTTGGCCAATGTCGCCTACGATGCGGGCCTCGATTTACAGCGCAACTGGAAGGTAAAACCATGATCTACAGCCTGGGCGACAAGCACGTCCGCTTTGACGGGGAGGGCCAGTTTGTTGCGCCCACCGCCAGCGTTATCGGCGACGTCACGCTGCATGAGAACAGCTCGGTCTGGTTTGGCTGTGTGCTGCGCGGCGATGCTGAACGTATCGTGGTGGGCGCCGGCAGCAATATCCAGGATGGTGCGGTCATGCATGCCGACCCCGGCTTCCCCATGGTCGTCGGCGAATACGTCACGGTCGGGCACAATGCCATGCTGCACGGCTGCCACATCGGGGACGGCAGTCTCGTGGGGATCGGTGCGATCGTGCTCAACGGCGCCAGGGTCGGCAAGTGCTGCCTGATCGGCGCCAACGCGCTGGTGACAGAGGGGATGGAGATTCCCGACGGGTCTATGGTACTGGGAACGCCGGCGAAGATTCGTGGTGAACTCTCTGTCGAACAGCAGTCAGCCCTGCGGCACAACGCGGATCACTATATCGTCAACGGCGCCCATTTCAGCGCCCAACTGAAGACGCGTGAATGACAGACGAAGAGCCCAAATCGCCCTGCATATCCATCTGTACGCTGGACGAACACGATATTTGCGAGGGGTGTTTCCGCTCCGCGAATGAGATAACCGACTGGTTAATGGCCGATGCCGAGGCCAGGCGCGATATCCTGCGCCGCGCTGCGGCGAGGCGCAAAGCCAGCAGCAGTATTCGCCTGGGCTAGACGGGCTCTGCGAAGGGCGCCGGGGATGCGGGCGCAAGCTTGGCGCGCGCGGCCTGAATGACGTTGCCCTCCAGTTCGAGAATTTCCAGGCGGTACTCGCCGATCGCCAGGCCCGCGTTGGCGTCGGGAAATGACTCGAGGTACTCGAGCATCAAGCCGCTCAGGGTTTTCGGCCCGTCGGTGGGCAGCTCCCAGTCCAGCGACTTATTGATCTCGCGCACGTTGGCGGTGCCGTCGATGATGAAGCTGCCGTCGCGCTGCGGGAATATGCTGTCGGCGGTTTCGGTGATATTGGATGTGAACTCACCGACGATCTCTTCCAGGATGTCCTCCAGCGCCACCACGCCCATCACCTCGCCATATTCGTCGACCACGATGCCAAACGGGTTTTTCTTCTGCTGGAAGTTCATTAACTGCGTATGCAGCGGCGTACTCTCGGGCACGAAGTAGGGGCGCTCCATCTCCCGTTCGAGGGCGCCGCGATCGAATCCTTCGCGGGTAGCCACGCGGCTTGCGCTGCGCATGTGCAGCACGCCCTCGATGTTGTTGATGTCCTCGCGCCAGACCGGCAGGCGCGTGTGCACGCTGGTCTGGATACAGCGCAGGATTTCCGCTTCCTCGTCCTCGAGGTCGATACCGTACACCTCGTTGCGCGGAATCATGATGTCGTCGACGGACACTTCCTCCAGGTCGAGTATATTCAGCAGCATGCCCCGGTGCCGTGCCGGGATGAGGCGCCCTGCATCGGTGACGATGGTGCGCAGTTCATCGGAGGAGACGTGTTCGTCGCTGCGCTTGCCCGGGTCGAAACCGAGCAGGCGAACGAGCCCATTGGTGACACCGTTCACGGCCACGACCACGGGACTCAACAGCTTCATCAATGGCATCAGGGCGACGCTGGCGGGGAAGGCGATGCGCTCCGGGTGCAGGGCGGCGATGGTCTTGGGCGTGATCTCGGCGAAAACCAGCACGATCATCGTCAGGGCCACGGGCGCAATGATCAGCGCGCCGGCAGCACCCCAGAGGCGCGTGGCAATGACGGTGGCAATAGCGGCCGCGAAGAAATTGACGAGGTTGTTGCCGATCAGGATCAGGCCGATCAGCCGGTCGGGCTTCTGCAGTAGTTTGCTCGCGCGGACGGCGCCACGATGCCTGTTCTTCTGCAGGTGTTTCAGCCGGTAGCGGTTGAGGGACATCATTCCGGTCTCCGAGCTGGAGAAGAAAGCGGAGAGGAGAATGAGCGCGACGAGAATGGAAAAAAGTAGACCCAGCGGTGCTTCGTTCAAAGCCGGGAATAACCCCCTGTGAGGATGCGAAGGGGTATCTTGAAGAAAAAGCCTGGCCTGGGCAAGCCCCGGTGGAGGCTTCGCTAGCGCTGCAGGATCAGTTCCAGTACCAGCTTTGAACCGAAGAAAGCGAGCATGAGGAAGATGAAACCTGCCAGTGTCAGGCGCACCGCGGTCTTGGCGCGCCAGCCCAGCTGGTAATGGCCCCATAACAGTGAAGAGAACAGCAGCCAGGCCACAATGGTCAGTATCGTCTTGTGGGCGATATCCTGCGCGAAGATGTCCTCGACGAAGACGAATCCGGACACGATGGCGATACTGAGCAGCGATACCCCGATCCACAGCAGTTCGAACAGCATGGTCT
>JAWVYG010000118.1:0-7041 GCA_033722815.1 Halioglobus sp. | reverse complement strand
TACCGCGCGCGCAGGTATGGCAGTTTGCCTGGCCGGACATCGAGCAGTTGGCACAGTCGGTGATCGCACGTACCATGCAACTGTCGGTCAATATCGTCGGGGGTGTGGTGTACGTGGACGACGGGGCGAGCACCCACAGCATAGAGCCGCAACGGCTGCACAGCAGCGAGGCGTAATCTACCCGGCCAGCGCCATGTCACCGGGTTCGTCGCTGCGGGCAAGTTGCAGCAGGAAGCCGATATTGAGCAGCGCGTAAACCGCGGTCGCCGCCAGGCCCACCGTTCCGGTCAGCCACGCGCCGCCCAGCAGCAACAGGGCCAGTACGCACAGTCGCAGCATTTCCCAGCGCAGCAGCGCACGGGCCGGCCTGCCTTCAAGCCACAGGGCCGTGATCACGGTGGTCGCCAGCAGGAACAGCGACAGCGCCACCCCTTTAAGGTAGTCGGGCGACGCGTTCAGCATCGCGCCCAGCAGCACCACCACGGCCACCAGCTGGAAAAGGCCGTACCAGGACACCAGCGCCGGTACCTGCGGGTCGTAGCGCTCGAAGTGCGCGAGGTCGGTCTTCTCGCGCGGGTAGCGCTCGGCCACGTCGGCCGGGCGCCAGCCGGTGCGCCCCACCCAGACCCGCAGCTTGTCGCGCCAGCGCGCGGTGCGCCAGCTGTCCTGGGCCATGTCGATGTAGATGTGCGTCAGCGCCTTGACCGGGTTCCAGCTGTGCAGCGCGCCGCGGATACCGAAGATGACCGGCTCGTCGTCGAGCTCCTCCTGGTAGGTGCCGAACATCCGGTCCCAGAGAATGAACAGGCCGCCGTAGTTCTTGTCCAGGTAGATGTCGTTCTGGGCGTGGTGCACCCGGTGGTTGGAGGGCGTGATGAACACCCACTCGTACCAGCCCAGTTTACCGATGTGCTCGGTGTGGACCCAGAACTGGTAAATCAGGTTGATGGATCCGGCGGTGACCACCACCTCTGCGGGGATGCCCACCAGGTACATGGGAATGTAGAAGATCCAGCCGAGCAGGAAGCCGGTGCTGGTCTGGCGCAGGGCGGTGGTGAGGTTGTAGTCCTCGCTCTGGTGATGGGCGACGTGGGCGGCCCACAGTAGCGTGCGCTCGTGGCCGAGGCGGTGCAGCCAGTAGTAACAGAAGTCGTACAGCACCAGGGCCAGCAGCCAGGTGAACCAGTGGCCCGGGTCCATCAGCGGCAGGGAGAAATACTCGGTAACGAGGTGGTAGACGTAGCCGCCGACGCCCAGCGTGATGAACGCGCGTGTGCGGCTGAGCACACCCAGGAAGAGGCTGCTGACGCTGTCGTTCAGGCGATAGGTGTTACGCTGGCGTAAATACCCGTACGCCAGCTCGAACAGGATCGCGCCGATGAAGAGCGGAATGGCGTAGACAACAAGATCCATCGTTACCCCGTTGACGTGTTACTGCATGCTGGCGATGAATTCGTCGGAGGTAGCGATCGCCTTGCGCATCTCCTTGATCAGGGCCTCGATATCATCCTCGATCGCGCCAAACTCCACTTTCACCGAGGCCACCGCCTTGGCATTCAGGTTGTGCTTGAGGTACATGACGTTGTCCTTCAGCGCGGTGAGAACCGGGTCCATCTTAGACTCGGACTGGCGCATCACGCGGATCATCTGCTGGTAGCGGCGCTGGGTCTCGCGCAGCTTGGTCTGGCTGTCCGCCTTCAGCCGCGCGTTGCTGTACTGTTCGATCTCATCCTGCCACTCCTCGAACAGCGCGCCCGCCACGTGATCCACCGCGTCGATACGCTCGCGCACCTCGTCCGCGGCAGCCACGGCGCCCTCGTATTCTTCCGCCATCGCATCGTACATGTCTTCCAGGTCGCCGCCGTCGAAATTGACCAGTTCGGACAACTGTTCCAGCGCCGACTGGAACTGCTCCTCGGCCTCCTGCTGGGCGTCCCTGGATCCTTCGACGCGGCTCACGAGTATGTCCCGCTTGTGGTATCCCACCTGTTCGGCGGCGCTGTAATAAGCTGACTGACAGGCGGTGAGTACGAGTGCCATCAATGGCAGAACAATCATTTTCATAGCGATTCCCTCGGCTGCTGTACCTTGCGGGGGCATTCTAGCGCGCCGGATTGGCAAAAGCAGCCGCCAGGCCCACCGCGCGCCGCCGGGATTGCAGGGCCGGATGTGGCTAGTCTGGTGCGTCGCGCGGCGCTATATTGCGGTCATGACCAACACTCCGGACAGCATCGCACGACAGGGCCTGCCGAGCCGGGACATCTGTCGCCGGGCGCGGCTGTCCAGGGACCCGCGCTTCGACGGCGAGTTTTTCCTCGCGGTCAGTACCACCGGAATCTATTGCCGCCCGGTGTGCCCGGCGCGGGCCCCGGCGGAACGCAACGTCACCTACTTCGGCAGCGCCGAGCAGGCGGCGCAGGCCGGCTTCCGCCCCTGCCTGCGCTGCCGGCCGGAGTCCGCACCCGGCAGTTCGGCCTGGCGGGGCACCTCGGTAACGGTCACCCGCGCGCTGCGACTGATAGAGGACGGCGCCCTGAGCAGCGGCTCGCTGCCGCAGCTGGCAGACCGGCTCGGCGTCGGCGAGCGCTACCTGCGCAAACTGTTCCAGCGCGAGCTGGGCATTTCCCCCGGCGCCCTGGCCCTGAACCGACGCCTGCTGTTCGCCAAGCAGCTGCTCGCCGAAACCGCGATGCCCGTGACCGAGGTCGCTTTCGCGTCGGGCTTCGGCAGCGTGCGCCGGTTCAACGACGCGGTGCGCAAGCACTTTCGCCTGCCGCCGTCCAGGCTGCGCCGCGGCAGCACCCGCACAGGCGCGACGCAGACGATCGAGCTGCTGCTGCGCTACCGGGCGCCCTACGACTGGCAGGGCGTTGCGGCATTCTTTGCGCGCCACGCCGTCGACGGCGTGGAACGGGTCGACGACAGTGGATATTACAGGCACCTGCGCGTCGACGGGTATGCCGGCGACATCCACGTGCGACCCGCAGGCAAGGAGCACGCCCTGCGCCTCGGGGTGCAACTGCAGGACCCGCGCATGCTGCAGCCCGTGGTGGCGCGGGTGCGCCGCATGTTCGACCTCGACGCCAACCCGGCGTCGATCGGGGAGGCACTGGGGAGCGGCCCGCTGGCCGCGTTGCTGCGCCGCTCCCCGGGCGTACGCGCGCCGGGCTACGGCGATCTCTTCGAAGCGGCCCTGCGCGCCGTTATCGGGCAGCAGATCAGCACCGGTGCGGCCAGGGGCATACTGGGCCGCCTCAGCGCGGCGACCTCCAACTCGACGCAGGCGGCGCAGTTCCCCACGCCGGCGGGCGTACTGGCCCTGCCGGACAGCGACTTGCCCATGCCCGGCAGGCGGCGCGAAACGGTGCGCGCGCTGTGTGCGCTGTTCAGCAGGCAGGAGGGCTGTGTGACGCTGGACGACATCGCCGCACTGCCGGGCATCGGTCCCTGGTCGGAAGCCATGATCGCCATGCGCGGACTCGGGGATCCCGACAGCCTGCCGCTCACCGACCTGGGCATCGTCAACGCCTGGCGGGCGCTGCCCGGTGACAACGACATCAAATCAACGGCACAGCAGTGGCGCCCCTGGCGCTCCTATGCCGCGAACCTGCTGTGGAGGAGCCTCGGCGGATGAACTACCAGTATCTTGAATCACCCCTGGGTACGCTGCGCATCGTCTCGAACGGCACAGCACTGACCCGTATCGAGTTCGACGGTATGCACGGCAGCAGCGACGGCATGGTGGAGCGCACGGACGCCGCGCTGGCCGCTGCCACGGCGCAGTTGCGCGAGTACTTCGAAGGGAACAGAACCCGCTTCCAGCTGTCGCTGGCGCCTGTCGGCACCGACTTCCAGCAGCAGGTGTGGCGCGCCCTGGGCACAATCCCCTACGGCGAATTACGCAGCTACAGGGAGATCGCGAGCAGTATCGGCCGCGCCAGGGCCGTGCGCGCGGTCGGGGCCGCCAACGGGCGCAACCCGCTGCCCATCGTCGTTCCGTGCCACCGTGTCGTGGGCAGCGACGGCAGTCTCACCGGGTTCGCCGGCGGGCTGGCAGCCAAGCAGCTGTTGCTCGAACTGGAGGGCGCCCTGTAGCGCCAGGCGGGCTACAAACTGTCGGCGGCGATGGTGGCGATCAAGCTGGCCTCGTCGATGAAGCCGGCGCCCCATGAGTCCCACTGCTCGCCCACACCGGCGGCGGTTACCTGCTCGACGGACTTGCCCTGCTGCAGCGCCGCGCGCACCGCGGACGTGGTCTGCCGCAACATGTCGAGGTAGCGCTGCAGGTCGTCCCTGCCGGCCAGTGAACCGTGCCCCGGCACGATCACGGCGCCGTCATCGATCCGTGCCAGTACCGCCTCCACGTTGGCGATGTAGCCGTCGATGCTGCCGCCGGAGCTGAGATCGACAAAGGGAAAGCGGTCCTTGAAAAACAGGTCGCCCATGTGCACGACGTTCTGCCTGCTGTAGAACACCACACTGTCGCCATCCGTGTGTCCCGCGGGATAGTGCTGCACCTCGATGTCGTCGTCGTTGAAGTGCAGCGCCAGGGATTCAGAAAACGTCACGATGGGCAGGGCAATAACGGGACTGGGGTCGACCTTGCGCTTCAGCGCCGCGATTTCCTGCGGCGTCGACAGGCGTGTCCGCACGTTGCGGTGCGCCACCAGCACAGCGCCGCGATTGCCCCAGTATTCGTTATTGCCCGTGTGGTCGCCGTGCCAGTGGGTGTTGATAACGAAACCCGGGGCAATCCCGGACTCCGTGAGCCCGGCGAGCACCTCTTCGTAGGCGGGACCGAGGTCCGCATAGTCGTTGTCGATCAACAACACGCCATCCAGGCCGATGGAGGCGACCACGTTGCCGCCGCGACCGCTGAGCAGGTGCAGTGCCCCGCCCAGTGGCTGGGCGCTGACGGTTGCCGCCGTTTCCTGCGCATTGACATTGCCCATAAAGACCGTCGAGGCGAGGCTCGCGGAGAGGGCCAGGGTGGTCAGTAGTCTCATGTGAGGCCTCTTGTTTTGTTATGTCTGCCGGCGGAAATCGCCCGGGGCGGGGTTCAGGCGTTGAGATCGGGGATCATCTCGTCCTTGAGCTGTTCGATGGCATCTTTCAGGCGCAGCTTTTCCTTCTTGAGCCGCTGCAGCAATATCTGGTTCTGGTAGGGGTAGCTGTGCAGCTCGGTGATCTTGCTGTCGAGCGCGCGGTGCCGGGACTGCAATTCCAGCAGACGCATGGCGGGCGTCAGGGACTGGTTCGCGGCGTCGCCGTTTCCCGCCTCGTCTTTTTCGGGTGGCTCACTCATCGACTGGTCGACCGCACAGCATACTCTCGGGACAAAGTGACCACACTATACCCTCAGGAATTGCCGATACAAGCTTGCACCCGCAGGATTTCAGGAGTCCACGGGCCGCTGCTCGGCAAGGCGCTGCCACAGCGGATGGGCCGGGTCCGCGATGGCGTAGAAGTTGGGGCTGTAGAGGCTGTCGCCGAGGTTGTAGCGCAGGGGCCTGCCATCCAGGCCGAGAATGGCACCGCCGGCGGCTTCCAGCAACGCCTGGCCGGCCGCGACGTCCCACTCGCAGCAGCGCGAGAAACGCGGGTAGAAATCGCCCTCGCCCTGGGCCATGTGACAGAATTTCAGGGCACTGCCGCTGTCGCGCCGCTCGGTCGCGGGCCACTCGCCGGCCAACCAGTCCAGGCAGCGGCCCAGCCTGCGCCCGCGGTGGCGCCTGCTGGCCAGCACGACCAGCGACCTGCCCTCTTCCAGGCGCGCGCAGGACAACGCTGCCGAGCGCCATGTCCCGCCGGTCTCGCGTTCGAAGCGCTGCGCCGAAGCGCCGGGAATACCCAGGTAAGCGACCTGCGCCAAAGGCAGGTAGAGGACGCCCAGGACGGGCCGGTGTTCGTCGATGAGGGCGATATTGATCGTGAATTCGCCCGTGCGCGCAAGGAACTCCCTGGTGCCATCCAGCGGATCCACCAGCCAGAACGTGGGCCAGCCATGCCGCTCGCGCACCCTCGAATCGGGCGACTCCTCGGATAACACGGGCAGCGAGGGCTGCAGCCGCGCAAGGCCCTGCTGCAGGATGCGGTCCGACGCCAGGTCGGCGTGGGTCAGGGGCGAATCATCGCCCTTGGCCTCGAAGCGGTCAGCCCCCGGCGCGTGGTAGTGCTCACAGATCACGTCCCCCGCGGCGACGCACAACTCGAGCAGCGGCGCTACCAGTTCCTGTAAATCGCGCAATCCCCGTTCCCCCCACGTGCTCCTGCAGCAATATATCATCACTGGCGCGGGCCGGCGGTGCCGCAGGCCGGTAAAAAGGGCATAATCCCCGTTGCACGGGCCCCGCTGCGGCCCGGCGGATCGAGGGCGATGATCGACTGGAACGAAATCGACACCGTACTGCTGGACATGGACGGCACGCTGCTGGACCTGTGCTTCGATAATTTTTTCTGGCTGGAGCACATCCCGCGGGTCTACGCGGACAAGCACCGTATCAGCGAACAGGAGTCCGCGCAGCGCCTGCACAGCAAGTTCAACTCAGGTGTGGGCACGCTGGAGTGGTACTGCCTGGACCACTGGTCGGAGCAACTGGACATGGACATCCCGGCGTTGAAACGCGAGGTGAAACACATGGTCAGCATCCGCCCCTTCGCGCTGGAGTTCCTGCAACAGTTACACGAGAGCGACCGCGAGGTCGTCATGGTGACCAACGCGCACCCGGAAACCCTCGCAATCAAGATGGAGGAGATCGACATCACGCCGTGGTTCGATCGCATCGTCGTCTCACACGATTTCGGGATGCCGAAGGAGGACCGTGCGTTCTGGCAGCGGCTGCAGGTCGTGCACCCCTTCGACCCCGCCCGGACGCTGCTGGTGGACGACACGGAACGGGTGCTGCAATCCGCCCACGATTACGGTATCGCTCACCTGCTGACGCTGCTGCAGCCGGACAGCAACCGGCAGAAACGCATCGACACGCATTTCCCCGGCATTCATCACTTCGATGAAATCATGCCCGGGCCGGGCGCGCCTTG
>JAWVYG010000117.1:0-7042 GCA_033722815.1 Halioglobus sp. | reverse complement strand
TCCCTGTGCGCTGCTGTCCTGTGCGCTGCTGGAACGCGCCTGGTGCGAGGAGCGGGACTTTGAACGCCACCCCTTTGTCGACCAGTCCCACCGCCTGTCGATCGATCGCGACAGCCTGGCCGCGCTGCGCAGCCATGATCGCCTGCACCTGCTGACCCGCCAGTGCGCCGACGGCGTGGGCAAGCTTGCATACGAGTGCCTTGGGATCGTTTCCGACCAGCGCCCGCTGTTCAGCGGGCGCATCGACCTGATGCGGCTCGGAGAGCTCTCCTGAGGCCGCTGGCGGTGCCGGAATGTGGTTTAGCTCTCGAAATCATTACCGCCTGTTTGCTGCCCGGTTGAAGCAGCCGCTACACTAGTGAACAGGGCGCGGTATCGGCCAATATTTGCCGGCATCGCGGCAACTTTCTGCAATCCGGGTGGCCTTACGTAGTGATGAGCCGGTTGACCACATCATTTCTCGCTCTGCTCCTGGCGGGCGTGCTTGCTGCCTGTAGCGAGAGTACCAGCGAGGACCACCTGCGGCAGGGAAAGGAGCTGCTGGAGAAGCGCAGGTTCAATCCCGCGATTGCCGAATTCAAGACCGCGCTGAAGAAAGACATCGGCAACTCCGAGGCGCGGGCCCTGTTGGGTGAAGCCTATTTCAGGATCCAGGATTACGAGGGAGCCGACAAGGAACTGACCCGGGCGCTGGAGCTGGAGGACATCGTCGACAGGTCGGAGGTGGTGCCCAGGCTGGCCCAGACCCTGCTGCAGCTGGGCAAGTACGAGCGGCTGGACAAGCTCGAAATCGATGGCCTTGATGAGAAGAGCCGCTCCCTGACCCTGGCCGCAAAGGGCCTTGCCAGGCTGTACCAGGGCGACGCGGTGGTAGCCGAGGAGATACTCGAAGAGGCGCTGTCGACGAAAGAGGTGCCGCTGTACACGCGTGTCGTCGCCGCGCGTATGGCCGTGGAGCAGCAGGATTACGACAAGGCCGACAAGATACTCGGCAAGATACTGCTGCAAAACGACAAGTATGCCCCGGCCTGGAACCTGCAGGGTGATATCTTCGCCGCGCGCAGGATGCCCAAGAAGGCGCACACCGCCTACAGCAGGGTGCTCGAGGTCGCCCCCGCAACCTTCGACGCCCGCCTGAATCGCGCCATGATGAGCATCTACCTGCGCCGCTTCAAGGACGCCAGGGGCGATCTGGCGCAGCTGGGGCGCATGCACAGGACCGCCGCGAAGACCCACCCAGGCGTGCGTTTTGCCAAGGGCATCATCATGATGCAGGCGGGCAACTATGTACCGGCACGCAAGGAGTTCGAAAAAACCGTCGAGTTCTCCTACGCCTACCCGCTGTCCTATTACTACATGGCGGTCATCGACCTGCAGGAGGGCGCGCTGGAGCGGGCCCTGGGCGAAGTCTACAAGTTCCTTAAACTGGCGCCAGAGAGCGTGGCGGGCCCGAAGCTGGCCGCCCGCATCGAACTGGAACTGGGCGGCTACCATCCCGCCGAACAGCTGCTGCAACCTATTGTGCAGCGCTATCCCAAGGATATTGAAGCGCTCAACCTTCTGGCCACCGCCAAACTGGGTCTCGGTAAAGGCGGGCAGGGCGTGGCACTGCTGACGCGCGTGGCGCGGCTGCAACCGGAATCACCCGACGCCAAGACGCGCCTGGGCGCGGGCTACTTCGCCACGGGTGAAATGGAGCTGGGCGTCGCCATGCTCGAGCGCGCGGCTGCCGTCGATCCCGAGTTCGAGCAGGCCGACATACTGCTGGTGCTCAACTACCTGCGCGAAGGCAAGACGAAGAAGGCGATCAAGACGGCGCAAGCCTACCGCGACCGCCACCCAGCCAGCTCCACCTCGTTCAACCTGCTGGGGCGGGCGTTCTTCGCCGACGGCAAACTGGAAAAGGCGGCCTGGGCGTTTAACAAGGCGCTGGAGCTCGACGCCACGGACACCGCGGCGCGCCACGGCCTGGCCGACATCGAACTGGAGCTGGGCAACTACAAAGGCGCGCGGACCCTGTACAAGCGCGTACTGAGATACAACAAGGATGACCTCGAGACACAGCTCAAGATAGCCGCCTCCTACGCCCGGCAGGGCAACGACGAGGTGATGCGCAGCATGCTGCAGATCGCCATCGACGATCACCCCGAGTCGATTGAACCGTTGATAATACTGATCCGCTACCATGTGGCCGCGGGCCAGGTCCGCGAGGCGGAGCCGCTGATAGAAAAGCTGCTGCTGGTAGAGCGCGGCCAGCCGGACGCCCTGGCGACGATTGCCAGCTACCAGCTCGCGGCGGGCCAGTACAACCGCGCGTTGATTACACTGGAACAACTGCAGACCATGCGCCCCAATGTCAGCCAGTATCACTACATGGCGTCGAAGGCCTATGCCGGGCTGGAGGATCCCGACAGTTCCCTCGCTGCGCTGGGTAAGGCCGTGGAACTGGATCCGGAGCACTTCTACGCCAAGCTGGCCCTGGCGCGGCTGGCGCTGGAAAGCGGGCGCTGGCAGTTGTACGAGGGCCTGTTGCAGGAACTGCAGGCCACGGCGCCGCAGAATCCCGATGTCATGTACCTCGAGGTGGTGTCCGCCAGGCAGCGCGGTGACAACAAGCGCGTCGCGCAACTGCTGTGGGCCATCCAGCAACAGGTGCCGAGTACGGCGAACGTGCTGGCGCTCGCCGATCATCGGCTGGCCAATGGCGATGGCGCGGGTACCGTGGACATGCTGCAACAGTGGGTCAACAAACACCCCGACGATATCGAGGCCAGGTTGAGGCTGGCCCAGATCCACGAGGACCTGGGGCAGATGGGCAAAGCCCGCCAGCAGTACCGCGACGTCATCAGGATTGACCATGACAACCTTGCCGCCGTGAACAATCTCGCCTGGGCGCTGCTGGATGAGCGCCCGCGGGAGGCGCTGCGGCTGGCCAGGCGGGCACACGACCTGTCGCCGGATGCGGTGGCGGTGATAGACACCCTTGCCATGGCACTGCTGAAGAACGGCCGGCCACAGGAGGCGCGGCGCACGCTCGATCGGGCGCTCGAGATAGATCCCGACAACGCACAGCTGCGCTTCCATGACGTGCAGGTCCTGCTCGCACAGGGTGAAAAGGAACGGGCGATGCGTAAGCTGGCCGGCCTTGTAGCCGAGGATGTGGAGTTTTCCGATCGCGCGGCCGCGGATGCGCTGTACAAGTGGCTCAGCGGCGATGGCCAGGCGGCTCTGCCCTAGGTTTTTAATCCAAGTTTTTCCAGCAGGTTGTACAGTGTGGGACGTGTGATGCCCAGCACGTTGGCCGCATCCGTGATGTTCTGGTTGCAGTGGTTCAGCGCGCGCAGGATCGCCTTTCTTTCCGCCTCTTCGCGGACTTCCTTCAGGTTGAGCGGCAGCGGCTCGCTCTCGCTGTCTTCCAGCTCCAGGTCCTGCGGTGTGATCTGGCTGCCGTCCGCCATGATCACGGCGCGTTTCACCTTGCTCTCCAGCTCGCGCACGTTGCCAGGCCAGTCGTAGTTCTCCAGCGCGGCGATGGCCTCGGGGGAAAAGTCCTTGGCAGAGCTGTTGTACTCCGCGGCGAGGTTGTTGAGGAAGGACTTGGCGAGGATCAGGGTGTCGCCCTCGCGGTCCTTCAGTGGTGGTATTTCGATGACGATCTCGCTGATGCGGTAGAACAGGTCCTCGCGAAACTGGCCCTGCTCGATCTGCGCGCGCAGGTCCTGGTGCGTGGCGCACAGGATGCGCACGTCCACCGGTATTTCCTTGCGTCCGCCGATGCGCTCCACCACCCTCTCCTGCAGGAAACGCAGCAGTTTCGCCTGGAGTTCCATCGGCAGGTCGCCAATCTCGTCAAGGAACAGCGTACCGCCGTCGGCGTATTCGATCTTGCCCTGCGTCTGTTTCGCCGCGCCCGTGAAGGCGCCTTTCTCGTAGCCGAACAGTTCGCTCTCTAGCAGGTTTTCCGGGATGGCCGCACAGTTGATCGCCACCAGCGGGCCCTTGGCCCTGGGGCTGAGTTCGTGCAGCGCCTGGGCGCAGCGTTCCTTACCGGTGCCGCTGGCGCCCAGCAGCAGCGTCGTGATGTCGGATGGCGCGATCTTTTCGATCGTGCGGCACACCTTCAGCATCTCGGGACTGGCGGTGATGATGCCGCGCAGCGGCATGTTCTGGTCGGCGTGGAGCAGCCTGCGGTTTTCTCTTTCCAGTTCGTAAACGTGCTGGGCCCTGTTTACCAGGAGCGACAGCAGTTCAGGGTCTGCGGGTTTCTGGTGAAAGTCGTAGGCGCCCATGGCGATGGCCCGCACCGCGTTTGCCCGGTCGTCATCGCCGGTCACGATGATGACCTTGGTCTCCGGCGCAAGCGCGAGAATTTCGCTCAGCGTCGCGAGCCCCTCGCTGACGCCGCCGGGATCCGGCGGCAGGCCGAGGTCCAGTAGCACCACGCCGGGCTCTATGCGCCTGAACAGGTTCAGCGCCTCGGTGCGGTCGCCGCTGATCTCAACGTCAAAGTCCTCGAACGCCCAGCGCAGCTGACTCTGCAGGCCCTTGTCGTCTTCCACGACCAGGAGGTGCTTTTTCTCACTTTTCACAATGTATTACCCATTTTTATATTGTGTCACATCCCCATGGCCTGCGCCTGCCTGGGAATCCTCACCCTGAACAGCGACCCGTCCCCCGGGGCGCTCCTGACGCTTATCTCGCCGCCGATGCTGCGGATGAAATCCCTGCTCTCGAACGCGCCTATACCCATCCCGGTGAGCCCCTTGGTGGAATCAAAGGGCTTGAACAGGCGTTGCTGGATGAACTCCTCGTCCATGCCCTTGCCGTCATCCTCTATCTCGACGATAACGCAGTCGGCTTCGTGCAGAAGGCGAACATCCACGCGACCGTCCCTGTCGGTAGCATCCTGTGCGTTGTGGATCAGGTGGCCGAATACCGCGTGCAGGCGCTCGCGTTCACAGTGCACGGCGCACCTGTCCTGCGGCAGTTGCAGAGAGGGGGCCGGTTCGCGCACCTTGCTCTCGTTGACCACCTCGGTGAGAACCGTGGCCAGCTCCACTTCCTGCCGGTCCGCGTCTTCAACGTCACTGCGCAGCTGGGCCATCAGCTTGGTCATGCGATTCACCGAATTGCTGACGGTGTCGACCATGTCGTCGACGAATTCCGGCTTGTGCTTGTGCTTTTCCGCATTTGACACCATCAGCGACAGTTGCGCGAGTATGTTCTTCAGGTCGTGTATGACGTAGGCGGACAGGCGATTGAAGGCCTCGAACTGGCGCGATTCCACCAGTGCCTGGTCTGCCTGGAACTGTGCCAGGTGGCTTGCCGCCTGGCGTCCCGCGACTTTCAGGAGGTCGCGGTCTTCCCAGTTGAGCTCGCTCAGGTGTTCCGATTGCTTCAGGAGCAGGACGCCCTGCAGGCGATCGCCGAACAGCAGCGGGATCAGCAGCCACGCCCTGGGAATATCATCGAGGCCGCGCGGCAGTTCCAGGTTCTTGTACAGGTCGGGGGCGCGCTGCCATTCCTGCAGGTCGATGATCCAGCCGTTCTGCTCCAGCCACGGCACCAGCGGGCTGACGTCGACGTTGATGCCGGGGTCCGGCATCTCCCAGTTGGCGAGGGTGGACAGGTGGCTGCCCTCGGTGCGACCCCAGAGAATGCCGCCGGGGCTGCGTGTGAGGGTGGCGACGGCCTGCACGATGCTCAGCGGAATGTCGCTGTGAACGCTGGCCAGCTTCTGGGTGAACTGCAGCCATTCCAGGCGGTAATCGTACTTGTAGCTGAAGAAGTTCTTGCTCAACCACACCCTGACACGGGAGCGAATCTGCCCCGAGAACAGCAGCATGACGAGTACCAGTCCGGCGGCGCAGAGGAAGGTGATCTGCAGCACGCCTCCCCAGCTGCCGCCCAGGTAGCGGATGAAGTAGGCGGCCAGCGACATCGCGATCAGGTAGATGCCGGAGGCGAGCAAGGTCAGGGAATGGAAGGCGACATGGCGCGACATATAGATGGTGCGCGTGGCGTCCTCGTTGTCCTTGCGCCCGTCGCGCACGATGCTGATCGCCATGAGCGCGGCGGCCATGGTGATCACGACGCCGCGGGCCTGCCACAGGTTCCTGTCCAGGTGCTGGAACAGCAGCGCCTCCGCATACATGAAAAAGTCGTAGGCGAACAGGATGCCCAGGGCGATACACAGGTGCTTGGTGCCCCACAGCTCGAACTCGCTGCTGTTGCGGAAGAACTGTTCCAGCAGTAGCAGGCCCAGCACCGCCATGCCAAGCCATGCACCGAAAGCGATGTTGCTGGAACTCTGCAGGCTCAGGTCGAGTTGTGCGGACAGCGGCCCCGCGACAAGTATCAGCGCCAGAGCCGTGGCGTAGCCGGCGGCCAGCCAGGAGGACCAGCGACGCAGCGTTGATTCGTGCCCGGCACCTTCGAAGCGCAGGCTCAGCAGTTTGACCAGGGCGAACGTCCAGCCGGCGTTGCGGGCCAGTTCGGTCAGCTGCATCAGCAGTAACCGTGGTTCAGGGGACAGTATGGAAGTGACAACCGCGCCCGCCCAGACAGCCGTCAGCGCGCTGCCAAGCGTGATTGCCAGACCGATGCGGCTGTTGTCCCGGCGCATGAAGCCGAGGGTTGCGAGCACGGTAAATGCGAGAACCGCAGCGGCGTAACTGTACAGTCCGAAGTCGGCTAAAAAGCTGGTTTGACCGTCCAATCCCTAACTTCCCAAAGCGTGTACCAATTCACGTTCCGCAATAGCGGTGTCCTGTGAGAAACACTATACTCTGGCCCCATTAGTGTAAATGCCAGCCGGTATTAAGTGGGACGCGCAGCACAAAATAACAGGCGCGCCCAGCGGGACTACAACGGATCAACGGGAACAACATGTCTGCCTACGAGGCTCTGCTGCATCGGCTCCCTCAGGATCGTTCGCGGTGGCTTGTCACCGGGGCGGCCGGCTTCATCGGTTCCCATCTCGTCGAGACGCTGCTGAAACTGGGCCAGGATGTAGTCGGCCTGGACAATTTCGCCACGGGAC
>JAWVYG010000116.1:0-7099 GCA_033722815.1 Halioglobus sp. | reverse complement strand
GGCTCCGCCGCGGGCGCGGTCGACGTCACCGTCAGCGGTAATCCCGGGGAGCGCCAGCTGGTGGCCCTGGGCGCCGTGGACGTCGATTACGACTGAGCCCGGCCGCGGCCAGGCTGCGCTGCGGCAGCTGTGTGGTCGCGCTTCATCCGTCCGGAATAATCCTGATCTTTCCATAAAATACAAAAAGATGCAGAGCATTTGAAAGGTATTTTCTGTCTCATCCGGGGCCGCCGGCAGCAGTAAAAAAACCGTCCAGCCGCGCAACTTCGTCCGTCTATACCAGTAAGCCCTGACGTTGAGACACGAGAATGTGCAACCGCAAGGAAAAACGCGTTATTCACAACCTGAATCGCCTCGCGATCGCCGGTGCCTCCTTCGTGGCGATGCTGATCGACGGTGTGAATACCGCCAACTGCCTGTACCTCGGCTCCGCCCTGGCGTGGCTGTTCCTGCCGGAATGCGACGCCGTCGAGGAGCAACTGTTCGATCGACTGCGGCGTGCCAGGCAGCGCGTCCAGCGCAGCTGTCATGGCGTGCTCGCTCCGGCGTTTTTGCACAGTCCCTCGCAGCGCCGGGGGGTGCGAAAGTTTCAAAATACGACTAAGGTAAGCAGTTGAGATAAGTCCTTGTAGTTGGGGATAAAGAGGTTTACGGGGATACCGACATGAAAAGCGTTTTTACCAGTTCAAGGCTGCTCACGGTGCTGCGCTCGAGGGCGCTGCCGGCGGCGCTGCTACTGACCCTGCTGCCCTCATCCGACATGACCCTGGCGGGCCTGGAAAACCGGCAGAAAGCCGATGAGCTCCTGCCCGTGGACTGCCTGCTCCCCGGCCAGGTGCGCAAGCTTGGCGGGCAGCTCACCTACCTGACCGCGCGGCGGCCGGTAAAGACGACCGGCGTCAACTGCGAGATTCGCGGTGGCGAGTACGTGCAGTACGACCGCGCGGACTACAAGACGGCCCTGGCGATCTGGTTGCCGATGGCCGAGCAGGGCGATGCGCGCGCGCAGAACTACGTCGGCGAGATCTATGAGAAGGGCCTGGGCACGGAGCCGGACTACCAGCTGGCGGCGCAGTGGTACGGCAAGGCTGCGGCGCAGGAGTACGCCCCCGCGCAGGTCAACCTCGGACAGCTGCACGAGCTGGGCCGGGGCGTCGACTACAGCCTCGATGACGCGATCAACCTCTATCGCCAGGCATCGGGTATCAAGGGCAAACAGCTGCAGTTCGTGTCCTGGGATTACTCGGAGGAAAAATACCGCGAGCTGTCCGGCAAGGTCAGCGACCAGGAGGCGGCACTGGCGGCGCAGCAGCGCAAGATCGAAGCCCTGACGGGCAAGCTGGATTCCTCACTGGCGCGAGAGGACAAACTGTCACGGCAGATCGCCGACAGCCGCTCCCGCTACCGGGTGGAGTTGTCGGCACTGGAGGATGCCCGGGCGGCACTGTTGGCTCAGCAGGACCGCATAAAGGAACTGGAAGCGCAGCAGGGGCGCCCTGTGGCGGCGGGCAATACGGAAATCGCCGCGCAGGAGCAGGAACTGCGGGAACTGCAGCTGTCCCTGGGTGAGCAGTGGCAGGAGCTCAATCGCCACCAGCAGGCACTGGATGAACAGGAGTCGCAGCTGGCGCAAAAAGCGGCTGACCTGGCGGCCAGGGGTGAGGAGGGCGCAGCCCTCGACCAGGCCCTGGCGGTGGAGAAGCAGTCGCTGTCCGAGCGTTCCCGGCAGCTGGCGGAGCGCGAGGCGGAGCTGAAAATGCAGGAGGGTTTGTGGCAGGCCCGCCGCGAGGCCCTGGCGCGCAAGGAGCAGGCGGTCGCGCAGCAACTGGATTCTTCGGCGGGGGTGTCGCAGACGCTGGCCGCGCAGCAGGCTGAGCTGGACAAGCTGCAAGCGGAAGTCGACCGCCGCGAGAGAGAGCTGGCCAGCCGCGAGTCGGAGCTGCATGCGCGCAACACGGAACTCAAGCAGCTCACTACCGAGCTCGCCTCCCTGCGTGAACAACTGAACGAGAACGCCTCGGCGTTCTCTGGCCGGGTCGTCGCCCACGCCAATCCCGAGGATATGTACAGCAAACCGGTTATCGAGATGATCGAGCCGCAGCTGCTCGCTACCCGCAGCGGTGAGTTCGTGGTCAAGACCCGCGCCGGGCTCGACCAGCGCACCATTATCGGCAGGGTGATGGGCCAGAACCCGATCATCGAGCTGCTGGTCAACGAGCGCATGGTGCGCGTCGACGAGCGCGGCCTGTTCCAGGAGCGCATCCCCATCCGCGGCAAGGAGACCCGCGTGTCGATCGTTGCCGTCGACAAGGTGGGCCTGCGCTCGGACCTCGCCTTCCTGCTCGGTGTCGAGGATGCGAAAGAACAGAACCTGTACGCGGGCGGTGATGATATCGAGACGCCCGAGACGGCGAAGCGCAAGGTGCCGCGGATCAAGTTCGGCAATTACCACGCCCTGCTGATCGGCAACAAGGACTACCAGTCCCTGCCCGATCTCGATACCACGATCTACGATGCCACGGCGCTGCGCGACGTGCTGCGCGACCAGTACGGCTTCAAGACCACGCTGCTGCAGGACGCAACCCGCTACGACATCCTCTCCGCCATGGAGAAGCTGCGCGAGGAGCTGACGGAAGACGACAACCTGCTGATCTACTACGCCGGCCACGGCGAGCTGGACGAGGTCAACACTCGCGGGCACTGGCTGCCCGTGGACGCGGAGGAGAACAGCCGCGCCAACTGGATCTCCAACGTCGCTATCTCGGACATCCTCAACTCGATGAGTGCCAACAAGGTGCTGGTGGTGGCCGATTCCTGCTACTCCGGATCCATGACGCGCTCCACGCTTGCCAGGCTGGATGCGGGCCGCAGCAACCAGGCCTGGGTCTCGTGGCTGAAGAAACAGGCCAACAGCCACTCCCGCCTGCTGTTCAGCTCCGGCGGCGTGGCCCCGGTACTCGATGGCGGCGGCGGCAAGCACTCCATTTTCGCCAAGGCGCTGCTTGACGTGCTGCGCAACAACGAAGGGGTGCTGGAGGGGCGCCAGGTGCACGCGCAGGTGGCCCAGGCGGTGAACTACGCCGCGCTGGCCGCGCAGTTCGACCAGACCCCGCAGTACGCCCCCATCAAGTTCGCCGGCCACGAGGGAGGCGACTTCCTGTTCGTTGCCCAGAACTGATCGCGCCTGCCCCGGCCCCCTCGCGTGTTTCCCCGTCGTGGCCTGGCCTGGGGGCTGGCCTGCCTGCTGGCGCTTGGCGCCTGCTCGTTCACTGATACCCCACCCGATGCTGTGCGACAGCCGCCTGACCCCGCCCGGGGTGAGCTGGTGGCGGGCCGCGACTTCCTGCACCGGGTTGTGCACCGTCGCGGCAGCGGCCGCAGCCTGCATGTCTACATCGAGGGCGACGGCAGGCCCTGGGTGACGCCCATCAGCGCGGCGCGCGACCCCACGCCGCGACGGCCCGTGCTGCCGGCGCTGCTGGCGCTGGACGAGGCGCCGGTGCTTTACCTGGGTCGACCCTGCTACTACGCGACCGCGGATACGGCCTGTGACGATCGTCGCTGGTGGACGTCGCACCGCTACGCGCCGGCCGTGCTGGACAGTCTCGATGCGGCCCTGGACCGGTTCGCGGGCAGTTACGACTCCGTCACGCTGATCGGCCACAGCGGCGGGGGTACCCTCGCGTACCTGCTGGCGGCGCGACGCGGCGATGTCGCGGCGCTGGTGACCCTGGCGGCCAACCTCAACGTCGGCATGTGGGCAGCGTACCATGGCTATTCACGCCTGGAGGGCTCACTGGACCCGGCGGCCATGCCCGCACCGGGCGCGGCGGTTCAGCAGCTGCACTATCTCGGTGGGCAGGACGAGCGCGTCAGCAGCGCCATGATCACCTCCGTGCTGGGCGGCCAGGCGGGCGCCCGCCTCACCGTGCTGGAGGAGGTCGGGCACAGCTGCTGCTGGGCCCCGCACTGGCCGGGTATCCTGCAGCGACTGCCCTGAGCCCCGGCTGTTTCCCGCGCAAAAAAAAGGCCGCCCGTTGGGCGGCCTCTGCGACAGGTGAGATCCTACAGTTCCTTGCGGATTCCCGCGGTGATCGCGTTGTAGGTGAAATCCTCCAGGTCCAGCAGGGTGTCCCAGTTGATGAACGCCTGCAGTCCGCCGGCGAAGCCGAAGGAGGTGCCGAGGCTCAGACGGAAGTAGTCCTCGTCGAACTTGTCCGTCTGAACCTCGAAGGAGACGTTCTCCACGTTCTGGTCAGGTGGCAGGTCCGCGTTGGCGTAGCGCGAGATGATCGATTCGTCGCCGTCCTCGAACTCGTGGATCCACGCCGCGTCGATATAGGGAAGCAGCACCCCCCAGTCCTGGCTGACCGCCCAGGAGAACTGCGCCCCCAGTTCGCTCTGCAGGGACTCGATGTCCTGGTCGCTGACGGTCATGGCCATGGCGCCGTTATCGGGGTTGTCCGTGGTTTCGGTATAACCGTCGATCTCGAGCTCCACGCCGTTGACCTGCGCGTAGTAGCTCTGGGTCATGGACCCGGAGCTGAGGATGTAGCCGCCGCCCAGGCTCCAGGAGAACTGCTCCCCATCGGGTGAGGCGGTGAGGTTCTCGTGGAAGGTCGAGTCGGTGTGGTAGTCGACCACCCGGGTGCTGTCGTACTCGTATTCGCCCGCGCTGATCGAGCCCTCGACGTAGAAGTTGTCGCTGTAGCCGGTGGCATAGAGCGACAGGGTGTGGCCCTCGGTCTCGAAATCGCCGTAGTTTTCGTCGAGGTCGGCCTCCGAGTCGAGGTAGTGGTAGGCGATGCCGGCGACGAAGTTGTCGCTGAAGCGATAGTCGCCGCCCAGCGTAACGCCGCCGGTGTCGAACTCGAAACCGTCGACGTTGTCGCTCTCGTCGCGGTCGCCGGTCGCGTAGTCGATATTGACGAAGACCCCGAGGCGGGAGAACCCGTCGGAGGACGCCATGCCGCCTGTGGGGACGCGCGCATCGTTCCAGTTCACACCGGCGACGGACAGGCCCAGCGCACCGGCGCGCAGCGCCTGCAGGCGGTTGCCGATATTCTGCAGCTGGTTGCCCGAGGCCTCGGTGGCCTGCGAGGCGAGAATCTCGACCTCTTCCGCCTGTACGCGCTGCAGCGCGTTGGAGAGGTCGCCGATGTTGTTGTCCTCGCGCCGCACGATCTCGCCGCAGCGGGCGCGCAGCCGGATGGCCGCCGGATCGGTCAGGTCGTCATTGCCCGCGAGCTGGTCGCGACACAGCAACAACACGCCCTCGTCGGTCGCCTGCTGGTTCGGCGTGAGCATGGAGTCGGGATCGCTCGTCTGTGCGAGCGCCGCCCCGGGCAGCGCCAGCAGCAGCGCCAGGGAAGGGCACAATCTTGGGGATGTCTTTTTCACCTTGTGGTCTCCTGTCGGTTCTTGTTCTGGTTTGAACAGGATAGTAGGTAATAAGTGGCTGGATGTAAATTGGTTCGCGGACCGCGCGGGTCAGCGCGGCTGTTGTGGGGCTTCGCAGAATATGCAGTGGGCTGTGCAGGCTCGCCTGCCCTCGCGCTGTATCCACAACAACGCTGTGGTCTCATGCCGCGGCTACGCGCCGGTGCGCGCAACGGCGGCAGCCCGGCCGGTGGCCGGGCTGCCGCGTACGCTGGCGCTGTCGGTCCCCTAGTTGCTCACAGAGCCGATGCTGATCCTGTTCCTGTTGGCGATGCCGGTATTCTTCTGGATCACCGCGCCGACCTTGACGTGGGACTTGAAGTCGCCGCCGAGGCCGCCCTTGCCGGATACGGAGCCCAGGTGGACCTCGTTCCTGTTGGCGATGCCGGTGTTCTTCTGGATGACCGCGCCGACCTTGACGCTGGTGTCGACCGAGCCGCGCACGTCGGCGGCGGAGGCGGAAGCGCTCGCCAGGCCCAGGGCGAGTGCGCCGGCAATGAATGTCAGGGCTGCAACATTTGTCATGTTCTTGTCTCCTTTAGAGTGTGCTGCCGGACGCCATCGCCCGGTACACCGTATGAGACGGCCAGCGCTCCAGAACTGAACGAATTTTATTGGGGACAGACCACGATTTCCGGCTGCGCGGCTTTAACCGGGCACGGACCACGATTGATCTGCCAGAAATCGTGGTCTGTCCCCAATTAATGAAAAAGGCCCGGCGGGTGCCGGGCCTGGTGGGGTCAAACGGAGTGCTCGGGGATTAGTCGGTCACTGAACCCAGGGTCACTTCGTTCTTGTTGGCGATACCCGTGTTCTTCTGGATAATCGCGCCAACCTTGACGCGGGACTTGACGTCACCGCCGACGCGGGACTTGCCCGCAACAGAGCCCACGTGGGCTTCGTTGACGTTCGCGATACCGGTGTTCTTCTGGATTACCGCGCCAACCTTTACGCTGGTGTCCACGGAACCGCGCACGTCGGCGGCGGAAGCGGAAACACTGCTCAGGACCAGGGTGCCTGCAATCAGGGCCAGGGTAATTACGTTTTTCATCATTCTATCTCCTCAGGGGTTTGGGTAGTTGTCCGTGCGTTCTCGCCCGGTTCACAACTGTTAGACGGCCATTTCATTAGACCTGAACGCAAAGTCTGTGATTTTTTGTCTAACGAGATCGTGTAGTACATGGAATTCTTCCGTGAACCGGATTAGAGCCGTCTGCCTGTGAAAGCGCTCCGTGGAGACCGGGGCCATACGTACATGGAGACTCGCCCAGCTTTTGCTGCGTGTGCCGTCATAAATGGCCTAGTTAATTCCCAGGTTCTCAGGCGTGAGCTATAAATCGTCGGACAAGTTTTACGTGGTCGGTGGCAGGCTGCTAAGTAAAATAGAGTTTTGTACTTTTGCAGAGTACGTGCTATTAGCTACAGAGATGTTCGAAGACCCATAGATAGTGATCGCTTAATAGAAAACAGAGGATCAATAAGAATGAAGAATTTTTTAATCTCACTGCTGGCGCTAGCCACCGTCCAGGCATACGCAGAATGTCGTCCTACACCGATCATTGCTGACTTCATTTGCCCGGGCCCGGATCCGTGTTCTCCAGCGAGCGGCAGCGCCAGCGTGGGGTCCACATCAGATAGTCAGGGAACTACGCGGTTGCTG
>JAWVYG010000115.1:0-7117 GCA_033722815.1 Halioglobus sp. | reverse complement strand
CGTCGATTCAGCCCTGGTCTACCGCGGGCTCGATATCGGCAGCGCCAAGCCCGACTACCCCCACCACCTGGTCGATATCCGCGACCCCGCGGACCCCTACTCGGCGGCGGATTTTGCCGCCGATTGCGCGGGAATCGTGCGCGACATCAGTGCCCGCGGGCACACGCCACTGCTGGTGGGGGGGACCATGCTGTATTTCCGCGCCTTCCTCGAGGGACTCGCCGAGATGCCCGCGGCCGACCCTGCCACACGGGCGGAGATCGAGGCGCGTGCGCGCGAGCACGGCTGGCCGGCGCTGCACCGTGAGCTCGCCATGGTCGACCCGGAGTCCGCCGCGCGTATCCACCCGAACCACTCCCAGCGCCTGGGCCGGGCGCTGGAGGTCTACCTCACCAGCGGCATCCCGCTGTCCCACTGGCACCGGCAGGAGAGCGCTGCCGAGGTGTTCGATCCGCGGCAGTATTTTAGGGTCGTGCAAATGGCTATCTGCCCGGCGGACCGCTCGGTGCTGCACGAGCGTATCAGCCGGCGCCTGGACCAGATGATGGAGCGCGGCTTCCTCGAAGAGGTGCGCGAGCTGTACCGGCGCGGTGACCTCGATCCCGACCTGCCCGCGCTGCGGGCGGTGGGGTATCGGCAGCTGTGGCAGCACCTGAGCGGCGACTGTTCACTGCCCGAGGCCCTGGAGCGGGCCCGTGCCGCCACCCGCCAACTGGCCAGGCGGCAACTGACATGGTTGCGAAAATGGCCCGATCTTGCATGGATTTACACCGAAAGTGACGGTAACGTGGCGCCAAGTGAAGATTGTCGCGAGTTTGCAGGTGCGCCGGCACTGGACCTGGCGTTGAACTATCTCTCAATACCTGCAACATAGGGTTGTGCAAATGCACTATACTGTATTAGGTTTGCATCGAAGACCCGAGATGGTTCCTCGGCGCCGGTTGGGATAGGCGCCCCGGGACGGTTAAGAGGTCATTTTTTTTGTTTTTTTTCGGCTCCATTTGAGCCTTATTAGGAGAGAGCTATGTCAAAAGGGCACACGCTACAAGACCCTTACCTGAATATCCTGCGTAAGGAACGCGTTCCGGTTTCTATCTACCTGGTCAACGGCATCAAGCTGCAGGGCCAGATCGAATCCTTCGACCAGTTCGTCGTGCTGCTGAAGAACACCGTCAGCCAGATGGTATACAAGCACGCGATTTCCACCGTTGTGCCGTCCAGGGTGGTCCGCCTGCCGCTGCAAAACCCTCAGGATGAGGAAAGCAGTTAGGCCTGACTCCTCCGGGATGCCCCGGTGGCGTCCCGGCCGGCCCAGTCGCCGCCTTCAGAGGTAGTATTGTTTTTCGATCGCCCCGACTCGGGGGAGCGTGCGGTGCTCGTACACCTGGAACTGGCCAGTGAATCCCAACGTGAGGATCCGCGGGAGTTCGAGGAGCTCGTCCTGTCGGCGGGGGGCGACCCCGTCGCTTACCTGATGGGTGCGCGCGCCGCGCCCCATCCCGGCACGTTCGTCGGCGGCGGCAAGCTCGAGGAAATCAGGGCGGCCGTGCTGGAGCACGAGGCCGAGATCGTGATGTTCAACCACGCCCTCAGCCCAAGCCAGGAGCGCAACCTGGAAAAGGAGCTGCAGTGCCGGGTGCTGGACAGGACGGGGCTGATACTGGATATCTTTGCCCAGCGCGCGCGCACCTACGAGGGCAAGCTGCAGGTTGAGCTTGCGCAGCTGCGCCACATGAGCACGCGGCTGGTACGCGGCTGGACCCACCTCGAGCGCCAGAAAGGTGGCATCGGCCTGCGCGGTCCCGGGGAAACGCAGTTGGAAACGGACCGGCGCCTGCTACGGGCCAGGATCAAGTCAATCAGTGCGCGCCTGGAGAAGGTGCGTCGGCAGCGCGATCAGGGCAGGCGCTCCCGGCGGCGCGCGGAGATACCCACGGTGTCGCTGGTCGGTTACACCAACGCCGGCAAGTCGACCCTGTTCAATCGCCTGACGGATGCCTCTGTCTACGCTGCGGACCAGTTGTTTGCCACGCTCGACCCCACGCTGCGTCGACTGGATGTCGAAGGCGTGGGCCCGGTTATTCTCGCCGATACGGTGGGCTTCATTGCCCACCTGCCGCACCGGCTCGTCGAGGCTTTCAAGGCCACGCTGGAGGAAACCCTCAGTGCGGACCTGCTGCTGCACGTCATCGACGCCGCCGATGTGGAGCGCGACAGCAACATCTACCAGGTACAGGATGTGCTGGGCGAGATCGGTGCGTCGGAAATCCCCCAGCTGGAGGTCATGAACAAGCTTGATCTGCTGGAGCAGCCCCCGCGTATTGACCGAGACAGCAACGGGCGTCCACAGCGCGTATGGGTGAGCGCCCGCGATGGCGCGGGATGCGACCTGCTGGCGCAGGCCGTCGGTGAATTGCTTGGCCAGGATATGGTGGCCGAGGAGATCCAGCTCAACCCCGGCCAGGGCAGCCTGCGCGCCGAGCTGTACAGCCTGGGGGCGGTGCAGTCGGAGCACTACGGCGATGATGGCATCGCCCATCTGCGGGTCAAGCTGACGCGTTCCGAGTGGAACCGGCTGATGAAGAAGTCCCCGGAACCGCTGTACTAGCGGGTGGTCTGAAGCATGCGTAACTGCGGTGTCGACCGCCCGCGGGAGCGAAAGTTTGGTAAACTGGTGCTTGCACGTGGTTGTGAACACCAGCGCGAACGTAGTTCGTCATAAAGCTGGTATTAGAGTTGCGAAAAGAGTTGGGAGTAACATATGTCCTGGAATGAACCGGGTGGCGGTAACAATAACTCCAGGGACCCCTGGGGTAATGGCAACCAGGGGCCGCCCGACCTGGACGAGGCGCTGAAGAAGCTGCAGGAAAAGCTTGGCGGCATGTTCGGGGGCGGTGGCTCCTCGGGCTCCGGCGGCGGAGTCGGCATTTCCGCCACCGCAGTATTTGCCCTGCTGGCCCTTGCCGTTGTGGTGTGGGCCCTCATGGGCTTTTACCAGATCGACCAGCAGGAGCGCGGCGTGGTGTTGCGCTTCGGCAGCTACCATGAAACCGTGCAGCCGGGCCTGCAGTGGAACCCGCCGCTCATCGACGAGGTGACCGTGGTCAACACCACCAAGGTGCGGGCGGCGAGCTTCACGGAAATCATGCTGACCCAGGACGAGAACATCGTAGAGGTGAAGCTGTCCGCGCAGTACGTGATCAACGACCCGGAAAAGTTCGTGCTCAAGGTGCGCGATCCCGAACGGTCGCTGCAGCACGCGACCCAGAGTGCGCTGCGTCACGTGGTCGGCGGTACCAGTATGGATCTGGTTCTGACCACCGGGCGTGCGCAGATAGGCACCGAGGTGCACGAGCGCCTGCAGCAATCTCTTGACCTGTACGAGACCGGGATCATGGTGAGCAAGATCAACGTGGATGAGTCCAAGCCGCCCACCCAGGTGCAGGCCGCATTCGACGATGTGATCAAGGCGCGTGAGGACGAGGAGCGCGTGAAGAACGAGGCGCAGGCCTACGCCAATGGCATCGTGCCGGAAGCGCGCGGTTTCGCGCAGCGCCAGCTCGAGGAAGCCAACGCGTACAAGGAGCAGGTGATCGCCAATGCACAGGGTGAGGCGGAACGCTTCAGCAAGCTGCTGGCGGAGTACCAGAAGGCGCCCGAGGTAACGCGCGAGCGCCTCTACCTGGAAGCCGTGCAGCGCGTGTTCGCGCAGACCAACAAGGTTATGGTCGATGTAGAGGGCGGCAACAACATCATGTACCTGCCGCTGGACAAGCTGGCCGGCCAGGCCAGCTCGGGCGGCCGCACGCGCGAGTTGCGCGTGGACAGCTCCAATATTCGCGAGTTGACTGACGCGGTCATGGAGCAGTTGCGGCGCGATGCCGCGGTAACCGGTAGCCGCAGGGGAGGGCGCTAACATGTCGGGTCGTAATGTCACAGTACTGTTCATCCTGCTGTTAGTCGTATTCGTCGGCAGCAGAGCCCTGTTCGTGATCAAGGAAACCGAGCGCGGCGTGCTCCTGCAATTTGGCGAGGTGGTCAAGCCCGACCTGAAGCCCGGGCTGCACTGGAAGATTCCCTTCGTCAACAACGTGCGCTAGTTCGACTCGCGCCTGATCACTGTCGATTCGCCGCCGGAGCGCTTTTTCACCCAGGAGCAGAAGGCGCTGATCGTGGATTCCTATGCCAAGTTCCGGGTGTCGGACACGACCAAGTTCTACACCGCGACAAACTTCGAGGAGACCCGCGCCCGGGCGCTGCTGGCCCAGCGCATCAACAACGGCCTGCGTAACCAGGTTGGTGTGCGCACCATCCAGGAAGTGGTCTCCGGGGAGCGGGACGAACTCATGCAGGAGCTCACCCAGGAGATAACCGTGGTTGCGCAGGAGGAGCTCGGCGTGGAGGTTATCGATGTGCGGGTGAAAAAAATCGACCTGCCCAAGGACGTGTCGGAGTCGGTGTACCGGCGCATGAACGCCGAGCGGGAGAAGGAAGCCCGGGAGCACCGCTCGCAGGGCCGCGAGCTGGCGGAGGGTATACGCGCGGCGGCCGATCGCGAGGTCACGGTGATCAAGGCCAACGCCTACCGCGACGCGGAACTGATCCGCGGTGAGGGCGACGCAGAGGCCACCGCCATTTACGCGGGGGCATTTAACCAGGACGCCGAGTTCTACTCCTTCACGCGCAGCCTCAGGGCCTACCAGGATGCCTTCCAGGGCAACAGCGACATCATGCTGGTACAGCCCGACAGTGAGTTCTTCCGCTATCTGAAGGATTCCACCGGGGGCGATTGACGGCGGTGCCGGTGCGATAAAGGCGTAAAAATCACGGGTGCGCCGCACGGCGCCTGTGATAGAATTTTGTAACCGTGGGTTCTGGCATTTGCAGGCAAATGTCGGCCCCACGGTTTTTTTGTGCCCGGCCTTTGGCAGGGCGGGTGTCGGCGCTGTCCGCCGGGCTGGCGGCGATAGACAGGGGTGAATGCGGTCGTGGACTTCTGGGAAGTACTTCCTGTCGCAATTGCGCTAGTACTGGTGATAGAGGGGCTGCTGCCCTTCATCAGCCCGGCTGCATGGCGCTCCATGCTCGCCGCGGCGAACGACCTCGATGACCGGGCGATTCGCGGTGTGGGCCTGGCCAGTATGCTGCTGGGTGTTGTGTTTCTTTACTTGCTTAACTAGGTATTTCGAGTGATGGCTAGGGTTGATCACTGGCAGCTGCCGGACGGGGTAGAGGAAGTCCTCCCGGGACAGGCAGAGACCGTCGAAAGGCTGCGCCGCCAGCTCCTGGACCTGTACCAGGGCTGGGGTTATCGCCTGGTGATCCCGCCGCTGGTGGAGTTCACCGAGTCGCTGCTGGTCGGGTTGGGTGAAGACCTGGACCTGCTCACTTTCAAGATGACAGACCAGATCAGCGGTCGCACACTGGGTATCCGCGCGGACATCACGCCCCAGGTGGCGCGGATCGATGCCCACAGCCTGGCCGAGGAGGGGGTGACCCGGCTGTGCTACGCCGGATCCACCCTGCACACGCGGCCGGCGACACTGCTGGCATCGCGGTCCCCCATCCAGCTGGGCGCAGAGCTCTATGGCGACGACAGTTCGGGAGCGGACGTCGAGATCGTCCGACTCATGCTGGCCACCCTGGAGGCCGCCGGGCTCGCGGATGTCACGCTGGATCTGGGGCACGTGGGGGTCTACCAGGCGGTGCTCGCAGCCGCGGGACTACCGGGTGACGTCGAGAAAACCGTTTTCGACGCGCTACAGCGCAAGTCGATACCGGATCTTACCGCCGCACTGGCGGGGGTGGAGTCCGCCGCGGCCGATACCATCATTGCCCTCGCCGACCTGCATGGCGACGACAGCGTACTGCTGCGTGCACGCGCACTGTTCGAAGACAGCGCGCCCCAGGCGATCGCGGCGATCGATGCACTGGCGGAGTTGTCCGCGGACCTGCGTCGCCTGCAGCCGGACCTCAATGTTTACTTCGATCTCGCCGAGTTGCGCGGCTACCACTACCACACCGGGCTGTTGTTCGCCGCATACGTGCCCGGCCATGGTCAGGCGCTGGCCAATGGCGGTCGCTACAACGACGTCGGCGGGGCTTTCGGCCGCGCTCGGCCCGCGACCGGGTTTGCCACCGACCTCAAGGCGCTCACCGCGCTGTCGCCGTCCACAACCGTCGGCCCCGGTGCGATCAGCATGCCGGATGTCGACGATCCGGACCTGCTGCGTGCGGTCGATGAGCTGCGCGCAGCGGGTGAGATCGTCATCAACAGCCTGTCGGGACAGGCGGACCCGCGGTGTGATCGCGAACTGGTCGAAGAGGATGGGAACTGGCGGGTCCGTGACCTCGGGAAGTGACGCGATGCCCGGGCCGGGGTCGTACCGGTCGCTACCAGGATGAACGCTACGAGCAAACTGCATGAGTAAGAACGTTGTTGTTCTCGGCACCCAGTGGGGTGACGAGGGAAAGGGAAAGATAGTCGACCTGCTGACCGACCAGGCGAGCGCCGTGGTTCGCTTCCAGGGCGGTCACAATGCCGGGCACACGCTCGTCATCGACGGCGAGAAGACCGTCCTGCACCTGATCCCGTCGGGCATCCTGCGCGAGGGCGTAAGGTGCCTGATCGGCAACGGGGTGGTGCTCTCCCCGGAGGCGCTGCTGAAGGAGATCGGCGAGCTTGAGGAGAAGGGCGTGCCGGTGCGCGAGCGTCTGCAGATTTCCGCCGCGTGCCCGCTGATACTGCCCTACCACGTTGCGCTGGACCAGGCGCGGGAGGCCAAGCGCGGCAACCAGAAAATTGGTACGACCGGGCGCGGCATAGGCCCTGCCTACGAAGACAAGGTGGCGCGGCGCGGCCTGCGACTCGCCGACCTGCAGGACGAGCAGCGCTTCGCGCGTAAATTGCGCGAGGTCATGGAGTACCACAACTTCTCTCTGGTGAATTACTACCAGGTGGAGGCGCTCGACGTGGAGCAGGTGCTGTCGGACACCCTGGCACTGGGGCAGGAGTTGCTGCCTATGATGGCGGACGTCACGGCGATCCTGCACGAGTGTCGTGCGGGCGAGGCGAACATCATGTTCGAAGGCGCCCAGGGGTCACTGCTGGACATCG
>JAWVYG010000114.1:0-7134 GCA_033722815.1 Halioglobus sp. | reverse complement strand
GCCGTGCACGTGGTAGATCGGCAGCGCGTGCAGCAGGCAGTCGTCGGCGCTGAAGCCCCACAGGTCGACCAGCGTGGACGCGTTCGACACGAGGTTGCCGTGGCTCAGCATGATGCCCTTGGGCCGCCCCGTGGTGCCCGAGGAATACACCAGCGCCGCGATGTCGTCGGTAGCGGTGGCGGCGGTCGTATACGTGTCGTCGCACTCGCCCACCGCCTCCACCAGGGAGCCCGAACCGTCCGCATTGAGCGTGTGCAGGTGCGGCACCGCCGCCTGCCGGCACAGCGATTGCATCGGCTGCGCGACGGCGGCGTCACACACCACCAGCGACGGCCGGGCATCGCGCAGGAAGAAGTCGACCTCCTGTTCGGTGTAGGCGGTGTTCAGCGGGTGGTAGATGAGACCTGCGCGGATCACGCCGAGGAACAGCCACAGGTTCTGCACCGACTTCTCCACCTGCACCGTCACGCGATCGCCCGGCTGCAGGCCGAGATCGGCCAGGCAGTTGGCCACTCGCGCGGACATGCGCTCGGCATCGCCGTAGGAGTACGCATGACCGGAGGAAGTGGTCAGCAGCAATGCATCCGGCGCGGGAAAGCGCGCGGCATAGGACGCGTACAGGTTCAGGGTGTCTGCCGTCACCGTCATGCACTACCCGGTTGGTGTAGGGTTACGGACAGGTTCCGCGGGATCGGGAACCGGTGAAAATGGAGCTGGCGAGAGGAATCGAACCCCCGACCGGCTGATTACAAATCAGCTGCTCTACCTACTGAGCTACGCCAGCCAGATCCAGGTCGGGGCGGTGTTTCGCGCCCCGTTTGAAGGGCTGCAATTCTAGGGGATGGGGTGGTGGGGCGCAACCTGGAACGCGACACGGGGGCCGCTCAGACAAGCTGTGATGGCGAGGCTGAGCCTTCTAACTCGCATCGCGCAAACAGTCCCAGGGACGTAGCTCTTGGCGCCCGAATTCGTCTCATGGCTCCTTACGATCACCCATTCTTCGGTCGGGACACCGTTGATTTCCCGGGCTAAAAGGCCTGCGGCGCGGCTATACTCGGTATCGCAGAGTGGGTTTGAAGCCTGACGAACCGCGCCACAGGTATCAGCGACGAAGGAAACAGTCATGACAGAGCAAATGCGCTCGCCCGAGGTTTGCCTGAACCTCAATGTGCGAGGGATGGGTCAATCTGCAACCCTGGTAATCAACGAGCGTTCAAGAAAGCTTATCGAGGCGGGCAAGGACGTATTCCGCCTCGGACTCGGACAGTCGCCATTCCCGGTTCCTGAGCACGTCCGCGACAGCCTGTCAGACAACTCGCACCAGAAAGACTACCTGTCGGTAATGGGACTGGAGGCTCTGCGCGAAGCGGTGGCTGCCTGGATAAAGCGTACCGAAGGCCTGGACTATTCACCGCAGAATATCCTGATCGGGCCCGGTACGAAGGAGCTCATGTTCCTGGTGCAACTGGTCTACTACGGCGACCTCGTGATTCCGTCTCCCTCGTGGGTCTCCTACGCGCCGCAGGCGCGCATCATCGGGCGGCACATTCACTGGCTGCGGACGCGGCCGGAAACGGGGCTGGGAGTAGAACCGGATGCGCTGGAAGAACTCTGCGCACACGACGGGGACCGTCCCCGCCTGCTCATCCTCAACTCCCCCAGCAACCCTACGGGCCACTGCTATGATGCCGGGCAACTGCAGGCACTGGTCAAGGTGTTGCGCAAGTACCGCGTACTCGTGCTGTCCGACGAAATTTACAGCGGCACCCACTATGAGAACGGGCACATCTCTCTAGCGCGCTATTACCCCGAGGGCACTATCATCAGCAACGGATTGAGCAAGTGGTGCGGCGCCGGTGGATGGCGACTGGGTTTCTTTATCTTCCCGCAGAGCCTCTCCTGGCTGGCCGAGGGGATGGCGGCGGTAGCAAGCGAGACCTTCACCTCCACCAGCGCACCCATCCAGTACGCTGCAGTTACAGCCCTGGAAGACAGGCCCGCCATGGACGAGTACCTCCTCCACAGCCAGCAAATACTCGCCGCACTGGCCGGGCACGCGTTCGATACTCTCACGCAAGCGGGGGCCATCCTCAACAGGGCAGGAGGAGGTTTCTACCTGTTTCCGGACTTCGAGCCCCTGAGGAGCAGGCTGGAGGCCCGGGGAATTCATACCAGCATGGCGCTTTGTGAGCGCTTGTTGGATGAGACCGGAGTCGCGACGTTACCGGGCACCTGTTTCGGCCGCCCCGCGGAAGAACTCTCGATGCGACTGGCAATTGTCGATTTCGACGGCGCTGCAGCCCTTGAAAAGGCGCGTACCGAAGCCATCGACGAGCCGTTCGTCAGGCAACACTGCGGGCGGGTCACCGAGGCGGTGGAGCGATTGGCGCGCTGGGTGACGACCTGAGCGACGAGGCCGCAGACACGCCTCTGCGCCACTGCGCATGTCTCGGACAATGATACACCCGCGGCCTTGTGCAACGCCGGAAAGGGTCTACGCTAGATCAGAACAAGAATAAATCCGCGACCCTCGAGGTGCGCCATGGAAGCGTCAGACGAGTTACTCACCATCGCCGAACTGGCCATCACGCTCACGGGTTTCTCCGGCGTGGTCGCGGCGTTCGGCCACCAGGACGGCCTGCGCAAGGACGAGCGCTTCTTCTTCGTCGCGTTGGTAATCGTCGCCATCTCCACCGCGCTGCTCGCGTTCGTACCGTTTATCTTTCACGCGGCGGGCATCACGGGGTCGGACACCTGGAAGTACGCCAGCGGCACCATGCTCGCGGTCGCCGTCTACGAGACTCTCCACCTGAGCTACATCGCGCCGACGCGGGAAGAGGGACGGCTGGGCCTGGTGGCAGAATTCGTCGTGCGCAGCCTGCCGGTGCTCATCCTGTTCAGCCAGATAGCGAATTTCTTCGGCTGGCCCGTGGCGCCCGGGCCGCTGCTCTACATCGGCGGCCTGTTGATCTGGATACTGCTGTCGGGAATGATCTTCGTCTACCTCGTCACCCACGGCACGGTCCACGAGGAAACTACGGATGAGGGGCCGGAACGCGAGGCCATGCAACACGAATGACGGGCGCCCAGGCGGGCCTGCAGGGAAATGGTGCCGGAGATAGGAGTCGAACCTACGACCTTCGCATTACGAATGCGCTGCTCTACCAACTGAGCTACACCGGCGATAAAAGCATGTGCCCGTAACACCCCGGGGCGACGAGGCTCAGCCAAGCGGGCGGCCGCAATTCTAGACAAAGCGCTGTGCAGGTGCAAACACCGCACACAAGCTCACGCCGCAGCGCCGCGACCGGCGGATTGAATCCCATTGCTAACTGTCCGGGACATAGCCCAGGTAGCGCGTGTCCTCGGAGTGGCACACGCGCCGCAATGCCTGCGCTGCATCCGAACCGAAGGCAGCGGACACCACCTCAGAGTGAGGCTTGTCGTCGGTGGCGTTCTCGTGGGTCAGTTGCGGGCAGGAGGAGAAGCCCAGCTCCGATACCACCGCGGGCAGCTCGGTTGCCATCGACTCGTAGTTCAGCACGTAGGTGTTACCCCAGCCCTCCTCGCGTCGCAGCCCGCCACAGTCCATGGGAGACATGTCGCCCAGGCCGAACTCGAGCACGTCCATGAAGTGCGTGTGATACCACAGGTGCGGCCGCATGAAGATGTTGACGAAAAACATGATGGCCCTGAAATCGTCGCTCCCGGCGTGCTCCAGCGCCTGTTCCAGCTCCTGGTAGCGCCGGCCGCGGCACATCGCGTCCAGCGAGCCAAAGTGTGTGATCGCATCCAGCAGCAGGCCGAACAGGAGTTCCAGCCCGGCAGTCATCGCGTCCTCATCGCCGCCGCAGGCGATGCCGCGATTGTCGAGCAGCGTGCGCAGCGAGACGAGATGTTCCTGCGCGTCCTGCACCAGCGCGGAGCGGAACCAGTCGAAGGGCTCGCGCGCCAGGCTGATCACGGTCAGCGGCGTGGAGTCGATTTCACGGCGGGCAAAATGGCGGTACAGCCGCAGGTTCTCCAGCAGCTGGCCCGCCGAGTGCTCGAAGAAGTAGTCGGGCGTATCCGGGTTCATCAGGCGCTTCAGCGTGCCGCTGAATGCCGACTCGCCCAGGAAGTGCGTCTGGTGCGCCTCGCAACCTGCAAGCCGGTTCAGCGCGGCGGTGACGGACGTGCTGCCGACCTTGCCGTACTGGTACACGATAAAGCGGTGGGTAACGGCGCCACCTTTACCGCCGGGTTGCTCCTGGTTCATGAGTGCGTTGCGATCCAAAGCCTGTACTGTTTGCCGCGCTGCGCCGCCGCGGATTGCACTGCTCGACGCAAGGCATGGCATTCTACCGACACGGGCGGCAATGTCACTGATTGGGATGGCCCGAGCGAAGACAAGGGATTGCAGGTCAGGAGGGTAAACCGCCGGGGCAACGGACTACCCGGCCTGCCCGTAGCCGGGAAACCGGGCGGTGAATTCATGCGCCGGCGCGCTCCCGCGATGCGCGTCCCAGAAGTCCAGCAGCTGCACGTTCTCCGCCCGGAAGCACTCGACCAGCACCGCGCTGTGTTCATCCGCCAGGCGCACGAACGCGGATTCGAGATCCAGGCTGGCCCGATCCGGCCGCTCACCCGGCGGCAGGCCCAGTCGATCGAAGAAGCGCTCGAGGATCGTCCACGGCGCCTGCGCCACCAGGTCCTCGTACCACAGCTCGACCGGCGCCAGGTCGTGCGCGGCAAAATACGTCGCCAGCCCGAACTCGGCGTCCATCAGGTTGAGGACGTTCTGGGCGATGCGCCCGCCATCGTAGGGCGAATCCGGCGCATAACGGCGGCCGTCCTGGCCGTGGAACACGCCGCTGTGCGCGGCGCGGTACAGGGATACGGCCTGCGCCACATAGTCCCTGCGGCGCAGGAAGAACCAGGCATCGACGTCATCGAACAGGCCGGTGCCCGCCGCGGCCAGCGCTTCGGACAGGTGCGGGTAGGTTATCTCGAAGCCGAACACGCCCGATGTCTGCAGCATCGTCTTGATGTAGCGGTAGTAGTCCGGCACGTTGTAGGCAGTGCTGCGCCGCACGGTCAGCGCGGCGGCCTCGCGGTTGAAGTACTCCCGCGGCTCGCCGAGAACGCCGCTGCGCACGAGGATATCGCCCAGCCAGGTGCTGCCGGAACGCGGCGTGAAGGCGATGCAGTAGGTCGTTGCGGCGGGCTCGCGGTACTGGCGCGAGAATATCTCTTCCCAGCTCTCCGGCTGATCAGGCACGGGCGGTAACTCCTACCGGAGGCAACCAGGGCCGGCATGGTTGGCCGTTCATCGGTTCACCGGGCAGGCTCATCGCGCAGGGCCGCCTGCACCTCCAGACCCTCGAACACGAGGTCCGGCGCCCACTCGCCCGTCCTGTCCAGCAGGCCCATCAACGCTTCGCCACCGCCACCGCAGAAGTACAGCGCCGGGACATCGGGGCCCGCCGCATCCAGTGCCAGCGCCACGGCGCCGGCCTGCGCCAGGGCGATGCCGTGGCGCACCGCCTCGGCCGTCGAGGCGCCGGGTGTCAGCCCGTAGCCGATGTCCTCGTCGAAGCGCACGCGGTCCGTATCCAGCAGCAGCGCCCGCTCCATCAGCTGCGGCCCGGGGATGATATAGCCGCCCTCGTGACGACCGTCCGCCGCCACCAGGTCGATAGTGAGCGCGGAGCCGGCGTCCACCACGCAGAGGCGGCCCGTGTGCCGTGCGCGCGCACCGAGCATGGCCAGCCAGCGGTCGACGCCCATGCGCGAGGGGTCGCGGTAACTGTTCACCAGCTCGCCGGTGCGCGCCTCGGTCCGCGCGAACCAGGGTTGCACACCCCAGCGCTGCCGTAGCCACTCGCCGAGATCGGCCTCCGCCTCGGGCGACGCAACGCTCGATATCCAGATGTGTCCAGGCCCAGGAAGTGCGCCCAGCCCCGCCTCGCGCGAGGCGGGATCGCGCGTGTCGAGCCGCCCGCGTTCGATCACCTGTGCACCGCGCAGCAGCCGCCACTTGGCGCTGCTGTTGCCGACGTCCAGCTGCAGGCAGGCGGCGGCCGCCGTCACTGTGCCGGCCTCATGCTGATTTCGCCGCCGTATACCGGCTGCACCCCGCTGGTGGTTTCCAGCAGCAGCGCTCCGCGCTCGTCGACGCCCCGGGCCACCCCGGCCAGCCTGCGCGAGCCCGTATCCAGCACCACCGACTGACCGGCGTAGGCATCGAGCGCCTGCCAGGCGTCGCGCCACGGGCCGAAGCCGCCCTCCTCGAAATCCGCCAGCAGCGGCAGCAATTCGTCCAGCAGGGCCGCGACCAGCCGGTTGCGCCCGGGCGCCTGGCCGGGCGTGACGGCGGCGAGGTCGGTCCAGGCCTGGTCGATGGCCGCCGCGGCGCCGCGCGGCATGGCCACGTTGAGGCCCACGCCGACCACCACCTGGCAGGGGCCGGCGGCGTCGCCGGACATCTCGATCAGGATGCCGCCCAGCTTGGCGCCGTCGTACAGAATGTCGTTGGGCCACTTCAGGCGCATGCCCTGCACGCCGCAGGCATCCAGCGCCCTCGTGACGGCCACGCCCACCGCCAGGCTGAGGCCTTCGAGCACGGCCGCGCCCTGCTCGTACTGCCAGGACAGGGAGAGATAGATGTTGCCGGCATAGGGGCTGACCCACTCACGGCCGCGCCGGCCGCGGCCGGCGGTCTGCTGCTCCGCCGTATAGACGTGGCCGCGCCGGTCGCCCCGCTCCGCATCGCGCAGGGCCTGGGCATTGGTGGAATCCAGGATCTCGGCGACGTCCAGCGCCCTGAGCAGCGCGGCGGAGCGCTGCGTGAGGCCCGCGCGGATCGCCTGCTCGTCCAGCAGGTCGACCCCGCCGGGTATGCGATAGCCCCGCCCCTTGACGCTCTCGATCTCCAGCCCCAGCTCGGAGGCGAACTTGTTCACCTGCTTCCACACGGCGGTGCGGCTCACACCGAGGGCGTCGGCCAGGTCCTGGCCGGAACGGAATTCGCCGTCGGCGAGCATATTGAGCAGTGTCGAGGCTCCCACCCTGGCGTATCTCCGGGGAAAAACGCGAGGGATGATAGCAGATATACCCCCGCTGGCCGGGCCCCGCGGCAAGCGGCGCCGTGAT
>JAWVYG010000113.1:0-7136 GCA_033722815.1 Halioglobus sp. | reverse complement strand
GCGCGCGGCGCCCGGGATTGGGCGCGAACAGTTTTAGAACGTCCTCGTTGGTACCGGTCAGGGCGGCCATATCACGCTCCTCCAGGATTGTTGCGGATCATGCCTGTTGCGGGTCGCATTCCCTGCGCATCAGTCGGCAAAGCCGGGCTCGGAGTTCAGGTAGAGGCGGATGGGCCAGTTGCTGCCCTCGCTGAGGTAGATGAGCAGGCCGTAGTTGTCGTTGTCGGGGTCATCCACCCAGCGGTACTCGATATCCAGCGGCTCGGGTTTGTCAGGCATACGCCCCACCACCAGCACCTCCTCGATGCTGTCGCGATCCTCGACCGCGGCCTTCGGTACGGCCAGGGTAACAACCCGGGCGTCCGGCTCCTCGCCCTCCTCGACCTTCACCACCTCCAGACCCGTGGTGCTGTCCCTGGCGCCTTTCACCAATTCCATCCAGTCGGATTCCATGGCCGCGTCCTGGGCGACAACCCACGGTGCAAGGACCAGGTTAATCGCGAGCAGCAACCCCAACACACGTGAAACAGACATGACTACAACCTCATCGGCTATCGATACATCGAACAGTGAGAATAACCCAATTCAGGGCGGCGGCAAGCCCACCCCGCCCGGCGCGTCGAAGGGCGGCTGGCCGCGCTTGTCGCGCAGCCAGTTCAGCGCCCGCAGCACCCCGGGGCGCAGCACCAGCCAGCGCTCGAGCCTATACTTGCCGGGGAAGTTCATGAGCAGCAACCCGGCGAGTATGGTCAGCACGCCCTGCCCCGGCGTGAGCAGCATGATCGCGCCGAGCAGCACCAGCACGCCGCCGACGATGTTCTTGGCGATTTCGAGCACGCTGGTAAACAGCGGCGCCCCTTCCGCCGGCCCCCAGTGCTCCCGCCGCGGGCTGTTGAAGTAATCGTGCGGCAGGTGCTCGATCACCCAGGGCACCGCGGCAAGGGTGGCGAGCACGGCGCCCACCGACACCACGCCGCTCCACAGCAGCACCTGCTGCCAGTCAACCAGGTCTTCCATGTCCCTATCCTAACAGCGGGCAGCGCCGGGCGCGCCACGCGGGGCAGGCGCGCGCAAGATTAGCGTTGGCCGGGCTGAAAAGTTGTCCGATAATGCCCTGACGGCGGCCTATGCAACTTTTTGCAGCCTACACGAAAAACCCGTAGCACAGCCACTGGACGGCGCATTCACCATGTCCCTGACACTCTCCGTACTCGACCAGTCACTGGCGCGCTCCGCTGACGAGGCACGCACCGCACTGCAGGAGACCCTGCAGATGGCGCGCTGGTGCGAG
Organism: Halioglobus sp.; assembly: GCA_033722815.1. Classification (GTDB taxonomy): domain Bacteria; phylum Pseudomonadota; class Gammaproteobacteria; order Pseudomonadales; family Halieaceae; genus Marimicrobium. The sequence continues at coordinate 5,845 of JAWVYG010000113.1, read as the reverse complement.
CAGCTGGGCTACCACCGCTTCTGGGTGTCGGAGCACCACGCCTTTCCCTCGGTGGCGGGCAGTGCGCCCGAGGTGCTGCTGGCCGCCCTCGGGGCGGCCACCCAGGGCATCCGACAGGGCTCGGGCGGCATCATGCTGCCGCACTACAGCCCGTACAAGGTCGCGGAGGTGTTCTCCCTGCTGGCCAACCTGTACCCGGGGCGTATCGACCTGGGGATCGGCCGCGCGCCCGGCGCGGACATGTCCACGGCGCTGGCGCTGTCCGGCGGCGCGCGGCCGAGATTCGAGGCGTTCCCGGAGATGGCCGAGCAGCTGTGCCACTACCTGTGGGCGCAGGATACCCAGCCGCTGGTCAGCCCGCGGCCGCCGGCGGGCCTGCCGGTGTGGATGCTCGGCTCCAGTGCCGACAGCGCGGTGCTGGCGGCGCGCATGGGCCTGCCCTACAACCTCGGCCTGTTCATCAACCCGCAGGCCGACGAGCGGCTGATCGGCCATTACAAACAACACTTCCAGCCGAGCGCGCTGCAGCCACAGCCCTACGCCATTCTCGCCCTGAGCGTATTCTGCGCGGACAGCGAGGAGCGGGCCGCCAGCCTGCAGCGGGCCTACGACCTCAACCTGTTCCGCTTCTTCACCGGGCAGTCGGACGGCCGCTCGCTGACACCGGAGCAGGCGGTCGACTACAGGACGGGACCGCAGGAGGAGGCGTTTATCGCCAGCCGCCGCAACAGCCGGGCCACGGGTACGCCGCAGCAGGTCGGCGAGCGGCTGGGACACCTGGCGGACCTGCACGGGGCGGACGAAATCATGGCGGTCACCAACATGTACTACTTCGAAGACCGCAAGCGCTCCTTCGAACTGCTGATGCAGGCGTGTGGCTAATTCACACTATCTGCCACCCCACAGCGGCTAGAATAGGTTCAGTGGCAGGTCACGGGGGACAGGGGCATGCTCCAGCGCATCATCATCATCGCCATCCTGGCCGGCAGCGCCTGGTGGTACTGGCAGGGGCCGTACCAGGACAGGACGAATCCCAGTTACGAGCAGGTCCTGCAGGACAATGACCGCAAGATGGCCGAATGCCTGCGCGGCGAGGCCTACCGGCTGGGCGTAACGGGCAAGGGCGCCAGCCAGGAACAGGCCGAGGAGCTCTGCGCGGAAAAGTTCAACCTGTACTTCGAGGACGGGCACTGGCACAGCTACAAGCGCACCAGGCCCTGATTGGGAATAAGCGGCCCGGTCAGCGCCGGGCCGGCAGGGGCGGTATCAGCCTTCCAGCGCCTTGGCGGCTTCCTTCTGGGCGTCGTCCATAACCTCGCCCGCTTCCTCCATGGCGTCCATGGCGTCACCGGCGGCACCTTCCGCCGCGTCCATGGCGTCCTTGGCGGCATCGCCCGCCGCGTCCATCGCGTCGCCGGCGGCATCCATCGCGCCTTCGGCCGCACCCTCGGCGGCTTCCATGGCGTCACCCGCCATGTCACCGGCAGCATCGACCGCGTCAGAGGCCATATCGCCCGCCGCGGCAGCGGCATCACCCATGGCCTCGGCGGCATCGCCGGCCATCGCCTGCACGGATTCGGCGGCATCGCCGGCCATGTCGCCCGCGGACTTGGCCATGTCACCGGCAGCATCGGCGGCGTCCTTGGCCATATCGCCGGCGGAATCGGCGGCCGATTTCATTGTGTCGCCGGCGCTTTCCACCATACCCCCGGCTTTCTCGCTCAGGGATTTTGCGGCGCTTTCGGCGTCATCGCCACCACCACAGCCGCCGAGGCCCAGTACCACTACACCGGCCGCTATCAGGCCAAGAGTCTTAACATTCATTCCATATACTCCCATAGACATTGGTTATAACGCCGCACTCACGTCCCAGGACGGTCAGACGAGCCGGCTGCGGGTAACTATAGTACACAGCGGCTTGCGCTGCAGGCCGAGAGTCTAGAACAGCCGGGCGCCAAATAGCCAATCGTAACGAAACTATTAAGATGTTACGGATCGCTCACCTTTTTGCGGTGGCGCATCGAAAATAGCGGTCACAGCGACCATAATGGTCAGTGTTATCCGAACAGGAAGCCACCCCGCGTGAAAAAAGCACTCATCATCGTCGGCCTGGTCGCCGTCGTCGTCGGCGCCATCTGGCTGATGGGACAGCAGCCCCCCCCGGAGGTCAGCCTGCACAGCGTCGCCAGGGGCCTGGTGGAGAAAACCGTGTCCAACACGCGGGCCGGCACCGTCGAGGCCTGCCGGCGCTCCAAGCTGTCCATGCCCATCGGCGGGCGCGTGGACGAGCTGCGCGTCGACGAGGGCGACAAGGTGGTGGCCGGCCAGGTGCTGCTGTCGCTGTGGAACGTCGATCGCAAGGCGATGACGGCGCAGGCCCGGGCGCAGCTGCTGGCGGCGAGCAGCGGCGAGAAGCGCGCCTGCGTCGAGGCGGACAACGCCGAGCGCGAGGCGCGCCGGCTGGAGAAGCTGCTGCAGAAGAAGCTCGCCTCGCGAGAGGTCACCGAGCTGGCGCGCACCCGCGCCGAGAGCTCCCGTTTCGGCTGCCAGGCGGCCGGTGACGAGAAGAAGGTCGCCGAGGCCAACCTGGAGATGAACCAGGCGCTGCTGGAGGAGACCTACCTGCGCGCGCCCTTCGAGGGCATCGTCGCCGAGATCAACGGCGAGATCGGCGAGTACGTCACACCCTCCCCGCCCGGCGTCGCCACGCCGCCCGCGGTGGACCTGATCGACTACAGCTGCCTGTACGTCACCGCCCCCATCGACGAGGTGGACGCCGGCGAGCTGCACAGGGGCCTGCCGTCGCGCATCACGCTGGACGCCTTCCGCGGTGAGATTTTTCCGGCCACGCTGGACCGCATCGCGCCCTACGTGCTGGACCTGGAAAAGCAGGCGCGCACGGTGGAGATCGACGTGAAGTTCGACGACCCGGGCGTGCGCTCGCGCCTGCTGGTGGGCTACAGCGCCGATATCGATATCATCCTCGACACCCGCGACGACGTGCTGCGCATACCCACCGAGGCGGTTATGGAAAACGACGAGGTGTACCGCTACGACGCGGATGAGGGCACGCTGGAGAAGATCGCGATCGAGACGGGCCTGCGCAACTGGAACTTCACCGAGGTGACTGGCGGCCTCGCCGAGGGCGACCGCATCCTGCTGTCGCTGGACGTCAAGGAGCTGGAGGACGGACTCGAGGTGACCCCGCGGGATGATTGAGGTCGCCGGCGTCAACAAGACCTTCCTGCTCGGCGACACCGAAGTGCACGCGCTGGACCACATCGAGCTGCGCATCGAGCAGGGGGAGTACGTGTCCGTCATGGGTCCCTCCGGCTCGGGCAAGTCCACCCTGCTCAACATGCTGGGCCTGCTCGACCGGCCGGACAACGGCCGCTACGACCTGAACGGCGTCGACACCATGTCGCTGGACGAGAACGAGCGCGCGCGCCTGCGCCGCGAGGAGATCGGCTTCGTCTTCCAGTCCTACCACCTGATCGCGCGCCTCACCGCCAGCGAGAACATCGAGATGCCGCTGATGCTGACCGGCGTAGCACCAAGGGAAAGAAGGCGCACCGTGGAGGACATCCTGGAGCGCCTGGGCCTGGCCGAGCGCGGCCACCACCTGCCCAACCAGCTGTCGGGCGGCGAGCGCCAGCGCGTGGCCATCGGCCGCAGCATCATCATGAAGCCGAGCCTGCTGCTGGCGGACGAACCGACCGGCAACCTCGATTCGAAGTCCGGCAACGAGGTCACCGAGATCCTGGAAAACCTCAACACCGACGGCATCACCCTGCTCATCGTCACCCACGACGTGGACATGGGCGATCGCGCCCGGCGCCACATCCGCATGCGCGACGGCCGCATCGAGATCGACCGCCAGCGGCAGGAGGCCGGCTAGCCGTGCGCCCCCTGGACCTGTTGCGTTTCACCCTGCTCGCCCTGCGCCGGCAGCGCTTCCGCAGCCTGATGCTGCTCACCGCCGTCGGCCTGGGGGTCGCCGCGGTGGTCATCCTCACCGCCCTGGGCGAGGGTGCGCGCGGCTACGTGCTGGGCGAGTTCGCCCACCTGGGCAAGGACACCGTGATCGTCTTCCCCGGCCGCAAGGAGACCACCGGGGGCATGCCGCCGCTGACCGGCGCCGCAGCCCGAGACATCACGCTGGAGGAAGTCAAGGTACTCAAGCGCACCGTACCCGGCGTGAGCCTCGTGGCGCCGGTGATCGTGGGTAACGGCCCGGTGTCCTACAAGGCGCGAGAACGCGACAGCATTGTCGTCGGCACCACCTCGGATTTCTTTGCCATACAGAAGATCGAGATCGGCACCGGGGGCAACCTGCCGGCCACGCAGGAGGGCGAAGGCGCGCAGGTCGCGGTGATCGGCCAGACGCTGAAGAAGGAGCTGTTCGACGGCCGGCGCGCGGTCGGCCAGTGGGTGCGCCTGCGCGACTACCGTTTTCGCATCATCGGCGTCTTTGCCGATACCGGCGATTCCTTCGGCGCCGACCTGTCCGAGGCCATCTTCATCCCCGTGGCCTCGGCCCAGTCCGTATTCAACGTACACGGCATGTTCCGGGTAATGGTGCAGGCACGGGATCACCACTCACTGGACGCGCTGAAGGCGGACGTCACGCAGCGCATGAAGGAGCTGCACGACGGCGAGCAGGACGTCACCGTGATCAGCCCGGACGCCATGCTCAGCACGCTGGACGATATCCTGCAGGTAATGACCATGGGCGTGGCCGGCATCGCGGGCATCAGCCTGGTGGTATCGGGCATCCTGGTGATGAACGTCACGCTGATGTCGGTGAAACAGCGCACGGCCGAGATCGGCCTGCTCAAGGCCGTCGGCGCGCCCTCGTCGCAGGTGCGCACCCTGTTCCTGGCCGAGGCCGGCGTCATCGCCGCCGCCGGCGCCCTGATCGGCACCGCCATCGGGCAGCTGGTGGTCGTGGTGGGCAAACAGATCTACCCGGCCATTCCCTTCGCCACCCCGGGGTGGGCCCAGTGGGCGGCCCTGGGCATCGCCATCATCACGGCGCTGCTGTTCGCCTGGCTGCCGGCCCAGCAGGCGTCGCGACTGGAACCGGTCGATGCGCTGGGGAAGAAATAGATGTTGCTGAACGACTGGCTGAAGTGGGTATTCTACGCGGTGACCAACGCGCGGCTGCGCAGCCTGCTCACCGCGCTGGGCATCAGTATCGGCATCGCCGCGGTCACCCTGCTCACGTCCATCGGCGAGGGCATCCGCGTCTACCTCATGGAAAGCTTCTCGCAGTTCGGCACACGCATCATCGCCGTGACGCCGGGCAAGGTCGGCACCTCGGGCATGCCGAGCATGGTAACCACCATCCGCCCGCTGTCGCTGGACGACGCGCGGCAGATGGCGCGGCTGCCCCACGCCGAATACGTGGTGCCGCTGGTGCAGGGCACCGCGAAAATCGAGGGCGACGTGTACAGCCGCGACACCGATGTCTACGGCGTCGGGCCGGACATGGCCCGCGCGTGGAAATTCAACGTCGCCCAGGGCACCTTCCTGCCCCAGGGCGACCTGGAGAATTCGCGCTACTGCGCGGTGCTGGGTTCAAAGGTAAAGAGCGAGCTGTACCAGAACCGCAACCCGCTGGGCACCTACGTGCGCGTCGGCGGCACGCGCTTTCGCGTCATCGGCGTGATGGAGAGCAAGGGACAGCTGCTCGGTTTCGACCTGGATGACACCATCTATATCCCCGCCGACATCAGCATGCAGATGTTCAACAAGGAGGGCCTCATGGAGATCGACCTGGTCTTCCGCGAGACCACCACCTCGGCCGAGATGAGCGAGCGGGTGAAGGAGCTGCTGATCCGGC
>JAWVYG010000112.1:0-7143 GCA_033722815.1 Halioglobus sp. | reverse complement strand
TCACCCACGCTGGCCATCTGGCTGGCCGCACGCATGATCTCCATCGGCAGCGTAACGCTGGTGGCCAGGGCATGGGGGTAGAGCAGGGCGACGATATCGTACATAGGCCGTGGCGCCGGACGCTTGTGTGAGTCGTTGCGGTTGTCCAAAATACCATAAAAACTGGCTGATATGCCATGACGCCGAAAGATCTGCGACCCTACACTGGCGACTGTCACGGTTGCAGACAGCGGGGGTTACATGGGCAGGCAGCGCCTACCGGTCATCGTCAGTTTCGGTGGCGTCAGTGCCGCTGGCAGGGCTTCGGGTCACCACGCCTTCGCGCGCAGCGCCTACTCTGCGCTGGACGAGGCCGCGCGCCTGCGCACCCTCGCGGCGCTGGGTGCCATGATGGGCGTTGCCGATCCCGGGGCGAACGAGCGCCACATCCTGGACCACACCCTCATACGGCGCATCGAGCACAATCATTTCAATGTCGATGCGGTTGGCTGGAACCAGCGCTTTCCCGCCGAGAGCAACGGCCAGGCGCTGAAATTCGCGGTGGAGAAGAAATACCTGCCGGCGGTTATACCCTCCTACTGGCGGGTGAACGAAACCTCGGTGACACACGCGCACGTGGAGATCCTGGGACAGCAGGATTTCCTGCTGCCGACTCAGCGCGAGTTCGAGGTGAAGTCCGCGGGGCAGCTGCCCACCGGCTTCGAGCCCGGGTTGCTGTATCCCTCGCGCAACCACCCACGCGGTCTGCAGATGACCGTGTACGCTGCCTCCGACGCGCTGGGTAACCTCGGCATCGACTGGGACAGCATTGCCGCAAGGGTGCCCGTCGACCAGGTCAGCGTCTACGCCGGCAGCGCCATGGGTCAGCTCGACAGCGCCGGGGCCGGTGGCATGCTGAAGTCGCGCTACAACGGCCAGCGCGTGACCTCCAAGTATTGTCCGCTGTCCTTCGCCGAAATGCCGGCGGATTTCATCAACGCCTATATTCTCGGCAGTCTCGGCTCCACGGGCGCCAGCCTCGGTGCCTGCGCCTCGTTCCTGTATAACCTGCGCCTTGGCATCGATGATATTCGCACCGGCCGCGCGCGGGTCGCTTTCATCGGCAACGCCGAAGCGCCCATCACGCCCGAGGTGATGGAGGGTTATGCCGCCATGGGTGCGCTGGCGACAGAGAAAGGGCTGCGCAAGCTCGACGGTCTGGATGCCGCGCAGGAACCGGACTTTCGCCGCGCCTGCCGTCCCTTTGGCGACAACTGCGGATTTACCATCGCCGAGTCGGCGCAGATGCTCGTACTGTTTGACGACGAGCTGGCCGTGGAGCTCGGCGCGACGGTGTTCGGCGCGGCAACCGATGTCTTCGTCAACGCCGACGGCCACAAGAAGTCGATTTCCGGCCCCGGGGTGGGCAACTACATCACCATGGCCAAGGCGGTGGCGGCCGCGCGCGCCATCCTCGGCGACGAGGGTGTACGCACCGGTGGCCTGGTGCAGGCCCACGGTACGGGAACACCGCAGAACCGCGTCTCCGAAGCGGAAATCCTGAGCCAGAGTGCCGCGGCATTCGGGATCGAGGACTGGCCGGTGGCGGCGGTGAAGTGTTTTGTCGGCCACTCGATCGGCGCAGCGGCCGGTGACCAGGTCGCGGCCACGCTGGGCAGCTGGCATCACGGTATCATCCCGGGCATCGTCACGATCGACGACGTGGCGGACGACGTACAGCAGGCACACCTGGATATCAGCAATGAACACCGCGAGATCGATCCGCAGTCGCAGCGCTACGCCATCATCAACTCCAAGGGTTTTGGCGGCAACAATGCGTCGGCGACGCTGCTGAGCCCGGCGGTCACACAGCGCATGCTGCGGGCGCGCCATGGCGACGGCGATTGGCGGCGCTGGCAGCGGGCCAACGAGGCGGTGCGCGAGCGCCAGCAGGCCTACGACGATGCCATGATCGCCGGCGACAGGCAGCCGGTATACAAGTTCGACCACGGTGTGCTGCACGATGCGGACGTCAAGGTGGGTGCGCAGCAGGTGACGGTCGGCGGCCAGGTGGTCAGCCTGGCGGTCGAGTCGCCCTTCGAGGACATGCTGACAGGGCGCGATTGAGCGATCGCCCGGCGGTGCGTCGCATTGGCGGCGGTTATCACCCACCGAGCCACTGCGTTATGCTGCGCGCGTGACTTCACCGGACTGGAACAACCCAACTTGAAACCGCAACCAGCAGTGGCACTGCGCGTGCCGGGCCTGCCGCAACCGCTGCAGTTGCAGCTGCACGGCGAGCAGGATCGCGTGATTTCCCACCGGATCCGCCAGGAGGGCATCTGGGAGCCCTACGAGACGGAGTTGGTCATGGCGCTGCTCGGTCCCGGCGATATTTTCGTCGACGTCGGCGCCAACATCGGCTACTTCTCCGTGATTGCCGCCGCACTGGTCGGCGGGCAGGGCGCAGTGCACGCCTTTGAGCCCCACCCCGAGAATTACCGCCTGTTGTGCGAAAACCTGGCCGCGAACGGCCTGGCGGGGCGCGCGCAGACCTATTGCGCGGGCCTGTCCGACAGTGCCGGCCAGGCACGGCTCTTCCTGAGCGGCGATAACTCCGGTGATCACCAGATCTATGCGTCATCCGAGAAACGCGACAGCCAGGCGATTACGCTGCTCAGGGGCACGGAGGTCGAGGCGCTCGCCGGCAGCGGCATCGACCTGTTGAAAGTCGATACCCAGGGGTCGGAAACCCGTGTGTTGCGCGGGCTCCTGCCACTGCTGCTGGAGCAGCAACGTCCCTGCCGGGTACTGGTGGAGCTCACCCCGCACTCCCTGCGGGAGGCCGGTTCCAGCGGCCGCGAGCTGATCGAGCTGCTTGCGCAGCTGGGCCAGCCCATGTGGATGATCGAGCACCTGGAGCACCGCCTGATCGCGGCCACGGCCGAGGAGTTGGCGCGGTGGTCGGACAACTGGGACGAGGTCCCCGAATCGCGCGGTTTTGTCAATGTATTGGTGGGGGAGGCACCCCCGGAGCGGTAGGCAGTGCCGCGCGTTACGGGCTAGAATTGCCGTTCATTTTTACCCCTGCGAACGTTGTCTATGAGTGATCTGTTAAGCCTCCTGCAGCAGCGCAATTCCGCCCCGCGGCTCACCGAGCCGGCCCCGTCACCGGCGCAGATGGAAGAGATCTTCCGCGCCGCATTGCGCGCCCCCGACCACGCCTGGCTGCGCCCGTGGCGTTTCCTGGTGATTCGGGGCGAGCGCCGCAGCGATTTTGGCGAGCTGCTGGAGTCCTGCCTGCTCGCGCGCAACCCGGAAGCGGACGAGGCCGCGCGCGACAAGGCCCGTACGGCGCCCCTGCGCGCGCCCATGGTGATCGTCTGCGCCGTGCGCCTGTCCGAACATCCCAAGGTGCCTCACGTCGAACAGCGCCTTTCGGCCGGCTGCGCGGCGCACGCCATACTGCTGGGTGCCCACGCCTGCGGCTTTGCCGGGATCTGGCGCACCGGCGATGCGGCATTCGACCGCGCTGTCATGGACGGGCTGGGCCTGGCGGACAACGAGGAGATCGTGGGCTTCATCTACCTCGGTACCCGCGACGGGGCGGCCAAATCCGTACCGGAGCTCGATGCTGCCGAATTCGTCAGCGACTGGTAGAATTCGCACCCGCACACCACGCTGTCCCGGCACGCGCGGCCTGCGGCAGTAAACGACACATAATTCCAACTGCGGAGCGACGACACCGACATGCCCCCGGATTTTGCAACCCTGGAAGTAACCGTGGACGAGAACGTCGCCACGGTTTTTCTCAACCGGCCGGACAAGGCCAATGCCATGAACGCCGCCATGTGGGACGAGTTACAGTCCTGTTTCGAGTGGCTCGACGACGAGCCCGGCGTACGCGCGGTTATCCTGGCCGGCAACGGCAAGCACTTCTGCGCGGGCATCGACCTGGGCATGTTCAGCGACGTCGCCGGCGGTTCCGCAGAGCCGGCCAGGCGTGCCGAACAGATGCGCAGGACCATCCTGCGCCTGCAGGATAACCTCAGCGCAATCGAGAAGTGTCGGGTGCCCGTGCTCGCGGCCATCCACAGCACGTGTATCGGCGGTGGCGTCGACATGACCTGCTGCGCAGACATGCGCTACGCGACGGAAGACGCGTTTTTCTCCATTCGCGAGATCGACATCGGCATGACGGCGGACGTCGGTACCCTGCAGCGCATGCCAAAGATCGTGCCGGACGGCGTGGTGCGCGAACTGGCCTATACCGGGCGCAACATGGATGCGGAGGAGGCGCGCGAGGTAGGATTCGTCAACCGGGTGTTTTCCGATCGGGAGCACATGATGAGCGAGGTGACAGCCATCGCCAGGCAGATCGCAGCGAAGTCGCCACTGGCGGTGCGTGGCAGCAAGGAGATGCTGCTGTACGCCCGCGACCACAGCGTTGCCGAGGCGCTCAACTATATTGCCACCTGGAACGCCGGCATGTTCAGCCAGGCGGACCTGCGCGCGGGCCTCGAAGCGCAGATGGCGAAGAAACCCGTGGTTTACGAGGACTGACACCGACCGTCGCCGAACGGTGGCGGCGATCTAGCTGGAGCTCAAGCGATGACCTTCCTGTCCCGGCTGAACCGGCCGTGGTTGCACTTCATTCTCCTCGGCGCGCTGCTGTTCTACCTGCAGGGCGTGTTGTTCCCCGCCCCCAAACCCGTGGTCGGGCCCCTCAACCCGTCTCGGGTCGAGGCCCTGTTGCAGCAGTGGTTCTCCACCACCGGGCGCCTGCCCACCGAGGAGCAAAAGCAGCGCATGGTGGCCGCGGAGCTGGACCGAGACATGCTGTTCCAGGAAGCGCTGGAGATGAAGCTGCACCTGTACGACACCGTGATCTACCAGCGCCTGCTGCGCAACATGCGTTTCCTGGGACTGGGCGAGGGCAAGACGGAAGGGGAAATGTACGACATGGCGCTGGACATGCGCCTGCACCTGGGTGACGAGGTGGTCAAGCGTCGCATGATCCAGGTCATCGAACAGATGATGCTGGCCGCCAATCCGCCGCGTCGCCCCAGCGAGGAAGAGCTCGCTGCCGAGTTCGAGCGCCGCCGGCAGGAGTTGCGCCGTCCGCCGCGCTACTCCATCGAGCACATCTACTTCAATCGTGAGCGGGAGGACGAGTTCGACGCCGCCGTCGCCACCATTGCGGAGCAGCAGATGGATGCCACCCGGGCGCGGGAACTGAGTTCGCCATTCCTGCCCGGTTACCGCTTCCGCCGGCAGACGCCCGACCAGCTGGCGCGTCACTTCGGTGCTTCGTTCGTCAAGAACCTGATGGATGCGCAGCCGGCGGCGGGTGCCTGGGTCGGCCCCGTGCGCTCCACCTACGGCCTGCACTATGTCTGGGTGGAGGCGCTTGAGCCTGAGCGCGACGCCACGCTGGAAGAGGTGCGTACGCAGTTGCTGCGCGACATGGAGGCACGGGAGCGTGCGCGCAGCCTGCGCGAGAGCATCGACGCCCTGCGGGAAAACTACGAGGTGAGGACATGAATGCCCTGCGCGTGTTACTGGCCTGTGTGCTGCTACTCGGTCTGTCCAGCGGCGCCAGCGCCCACCGTTTTGCGCCGTCGTTGCTGCAGGTCACCGAGATCGGCAGCGGACAGTACAACCTGGTGTGGAAGACGCCGGCGCAGTCCACCAGCAGTGTGCCGCTGGAGCCGACCTGGCCCGCATCCTGCGCCGCTGAGAACGCCACGCCGCCGCAGCTGGAGGGTACCGGCCGGGTGAGCACTCTGCAGCTGCGCTGCACTGGCCTTGGCGAGGACGGCCTCGTCGGGGAGACACTGGGTATCTCCGGCCTGGGCGCCAACCAGGCCTCCGCCATGGTCATGGTCAGCCTGCTCGACGGCAGGCAGTACCAGCAGGTTCTCAATGCCGAGCAGTCGCAATTCGTGGTGCCCGAGGAGCCCAGCGCCGGCGAGGTCGTGACCGACTACACCTGGCTGGGCATGGAGCACATCTGGGGCGGTATCGACCACCTGCTGTTCGTCTTCGGCCTGTTGCTGCTCGTCGGCGGCGGCACCCGGCTGTTGTGGACGATCACAGCGTTCACCGTCGGCCACAGTATTACCCTGTCGCTGGTGACGCTGGGGTATTTCGACTACCCGGTGGCGCTGGTGGAGTTCACCATCGCCCTCAGTATCTTCGTGCTCGCCGTGGAACTGACACGCAGGGAGCGCAACGACCTGCTGTGGCGCAATCCCTGGTGGCTGGCGGGCGGCTTCGGCCTGCTGCACGGCATGGGCTTCGCCGGCGCGCTGGCGGAAACCGGCCTGCCCCAGGACAACGTCCCGCTGGCGCTGCTGTTCTTCAATATCGGGATCGAGATCGGGCAGATCGCCTTCATCCTGGTCGTGCTCGCCGCCTGGTTCATCCTGCGCAGGCCGCTGGCGCCCTGGCAGGAGCGCCTGCTGCCGTTGCCGGTCTACGTGCTGGGTGCGCTGTCGGCCATGTGGTGTATCGAGCGCGGTATCGAGGCGCTGCTGGCCTGAGCGCTCAATCGTCGCCCACGGCGCTGTCGGCCTGTGCCGGTAACTGCGACTCGCATTCGGTCAGGAGGTAGGAGTGCTTCTGGCTGCGGTCGAACAGGTTCTCCTCGTCCAGCGCAATCTCCTGTGCTACCTCCGGTTCCTGCAGCCTGGCGAGAAAAGCCTGCAGGCGCTGCGAGTCCTCGAACCAGAGCTCCAGGATGACATCGAAGGGCATGTCCTCGCCGTCGCCGCCTGCACCGGGTAACGGCTCGAGGTAGCGCCGCTGGTATTTCACCGCGTAATCGCGCAGGTACTTCTCGCCGATCAGGCGGTGTGTCGATTCGTAGTAGTCGCGAAACGCCGCCGTGGAAAGACCCCGTTTCCTCTTCAATGTGCTGACCAGCTTGATCATGGCCTGCTCCGTTTGCCCTGAAGGCCCCGCGGCGGCGCCGCGCCGCTAGGGATTGCCTGGCCAGTCCGCGTACTCGATGAACGGGTGCAGAGCTAGCTGGATGCCCTCCCTCACGTGGTTGTCGTTCTCGAGGATATTGCGGCGTCGTATGTAGCGCCCGGCGGAGGACCGTGTGTCGATCGCCTCGGTGGCGTCCATGCCGCCGCGACTGGAGAACAGGGGGTGCAG
>JAWVYG010000111.1:0-7191 GCA_033722815.1 Halioglobus sp. | reverse complement strand
CGCGCCACCATGAGCGAGATCATGGGGAGCTACTGGAGCAGCGTCGCCCGCAGCGGCGATCCCAACGGCTGCAGCCTGCCGCGGTGGGAGCCCTGGAGCAATGCCGAGGGCGGCTTCAAGGCGGTCACGCTGGACGTCAATTATGCCGACGACAGCCCGCGCATCGAGGCGGACCCGACGGTGCTCACCGAGGCGGGCATCTACGCCGCCGCGCGGGCAAACCTCGAAGGCGATATTCTGGCGGAGGTACTGCGCCGGCTCGATGGCTGGTTCGGCAACGACTGAGCGCGCAGCGATGCGCCATCGATCCGGTGGCGCAGCCATGGCCGGCACGCCCATACATAGCACAGCCACAAATCCCCGGCACGGGAGTCCAACCTGGGCTAAGCTCTAGGAATCGGCGGCTGCACTAGCCGCTGGCCACCTGACGCGAAACCGTAGGCCGGGGTGACCGCATGAGAAACACCGCATCGCGATTCCTGCTCACGACGCTGTTCCTGCTCGCCTTTACAGGGATTGCCGAAGCAAAGAAGTACCAACCGATCAACGAGATACCCGGCCAGGTGCCCGAGACCGAGGAGGAGGAGGGTGTCTGGCAGGTGGGACTCGCCCACCAGCAGAAGGTGCGCGGCAGTGCGGAGCTGGTCAACAACGCGGAGCTGGAGCGGTACCTCGAGGGCATTGTCGCGCGCCTCATGGGTGACATGGTCAAGGCGATCGGCCTGGAGGTCGACGTGCTCGTCTTCCGCGACCCCACGGTCAATGCCTGGGCCTACCCCAACGGCACGGTCGCGGTGCAGACCGGCCTGCTGGCGGCGATGGAGAACGAGGCGCAGCTCGCCGCGATCCTCGGCCACGAGGTGTCCCACTACCTCAACCGCCACGCGTTCATCCAGATCAAGTCGAAGCAGACCCAGTCGGCGATCGGCAAGGGCCTGGGCGCGCTGGCCACGATCGCGGTTGCCGCCAAGACGGGGACGGTGGCCACCGGCCTGCTCGACAGCGGCCGGATCTGGACCGACCTGGTGACCAGCGGCTACTCGCGCAAGCTCGAGACCGCCGCGGACGAGCAGGGCCTGCAATTCATGATCGACGCGGGCTACCCGCCGGAAGAGGCGCTGCCGGCCTTCGAGGCCATGCGCATCGACGAGGACGACGAGATCAACATCGACAAGATCTGGAGCAGCCACCCGGATATCGATTCGCGCAAGAAGAACCTCGCCAGGCGCATCAAGAAAGCGAAGGTCGAGGGCAACAGCGCCGGGCTGGACGGCGCGGCCTACCTGCGCGCCGTGCGCCTCGCGGCGCTGGCCAACTCGCAGCTGCAGGTGCAGAACCGCGATTTCGACGGCGCGATCGCGCGGCTGGAGAAATACACCGGCACGTTGCAGGAAGACGCCACCGGCTTCTACCTGCTGGGGGAGGCCTATCGCAAGCAGGACCCGGAGGGCGACTACGAGCGGCGCATGGGCGCCTACGAGCGGGCACTGGCGGTTGACGACGGCATGGCGGCGGCGTGGCGCGAACTCGGTATGGCCTACCGCCAGCAGGGCATGGCGGCGCAGGCGACCGATGCCCTCGCGCGCTACCTTGCGCTCAAGCCCGGGGCGGCGGATGCGCCGATCATCGGCTGGTACCGGGATAACCCGGGCGCCGCGTCTGCCGCGCAATAGGAGGGTGCAGATGAAGAAGTTGCTCGGTTGTTGCCTGCTGCTGGTCTGCGTGGCCCTGCCCGCGCCGCTGCAGGCGCAGAAGCCCAAGGACGCCTTTCTCGACATCAAGGAGAAGACCCTGCGCAAGGAGTACAGCCACCTGGCGATGCTGCCGGTTATCGCCGCACCCGCGGCGGCGGCGCCCGACGCCATCCTCGAGCTGATTTCCTCCGAGGTGCAGAAGATCATGGAGAAGGAGGACTTCACCCTGCTCGCCCCGGCCGAGACCGAGGCGATTCGCCAGCAGTTTCGCGGCCTGTATGCAAACCCGGACGCCGCGGACAACCAGGCCGCCATTTCCGAACACACGATCCGCGAGCTGTTCCACCGGCACCCGGTCAACGGCCTGCTGTCGGTGCAGGTGCTTCCCGTGGCCGCGAACTTCCGCAAGGACAAGGCGGAGTGGGCGGGCACCACGCAGAAGGTGGAGTCCCGCGGCGATGGCTTCTTCGGCACGATCACCGGCCGCGACTACGAGGGCCAGATCGCCGCCTCGGCGATCCGCATCGTGATCAGCGACCGCGGCGGCAAGCCCCTGTACAACTGGATGGGCGGCGTGGAAGTGATGATGCAGCGCAACGGCGAGAAACTCGAGCCGCTGCCGCAGGAGGAACTGTGGCAGAGCGAGAAGCGCGTCAGGAAGGCTGTGCAATACGCCCTGAAACCCTTCTAGCGCAGGCTCTGCGCCCGTCTAGAGCGCGCTTGCGGGGGTAATGCGTTCCAGCGCGTGGGCGGCGAAACCGGCGCCCGCCTGGGCGTAGAGGTTGAAGGCCGAGAAGCCGTGCTCGCGCAGCTCCTCCGCCTCCTCGGCAAAGCGCACCACCACGGCGACCTGGCCGCCGTAGCCCAGTTCGCGCAGCAGTGTGCCGACCAGCATGTTCTCCTGGTGCTGCGTCAGCGCCAGCAGGATCAGTTCTACCTCGTCCAGGCTTACGCGGTGCCAGAAATCCGGGTCGCTGGCGTCGGCGATCACCACGCGGCGATGCTTGCGCGAGTGCTCCTCCAGCTTGGCCTCGTTGAGGTCCACGCCCAGTGCCTCCTCGCCGCGGACTTCCGCGATGGCGTCGTAGGCGTTGGTGCCGATGTTGCCCATGCCGAGCACGACGACGCGCGCGCCGCTGGTGTCGGGCACCGCCTTGCGCACCCGGTGCGATTCGAAGCGGCGCCAGAAGTCGTGGTAGCGCAGGTACCAGCCGTGGGCGCGCCTGCTCAGCGGCGAGGACAGCAGGAAGCTCAGGGCGATGGCCAGCGACAGGGTGCTGCTCCACTGCGAATCCACCATGCCGCTACTCGCCGCGACGGCGATCACCACCAGGCCGAACTCGCTGTAATTGCCCAGCACCGAGGAGGCGAGCAGCGCGGTGCGCGGCGGCGTGTGCAGCAGCGTCATCAGCGGGAAGTAAAGCAGCGGCTTGAGCAGCGCGAGCATGCCCAGCAGCAGCGCCAGGATCACGCCGGACTGGGAGGGCCAGCCCTGCAGGCCGATGGTCAGGAAGAAGCAGACCAGGAACACGTCCTTGAACTGCACCATGACGCGCACCAGCTCCTTGCTCTTCTGGTGCCCCGCGAACAGCGCGCCCAGCAGCAGCGCGCCGAGGTCGCCCTTGATGCCGCCCCACTCGAACAGCTGCGCGCCGCCAATGGCGATGGCGAAGCCGCACAGGGTGAACAACTCGCCGTGTCCCGCCATGCTCAGCAGGCGCATCAAGATTCCCCGCGCCGGCCACAGCGCCAGCAGCAGGAAGGCCTCGGGGTGGGGCAGCTTGCCCTGGGTGAAAGCCAGGAAGATAACGGCGGCGAGATCCTGGATGATGAGTATGCCGATGGCCAGCTCGGCGTGCCGCGACGACATCTCGCCCTTGGCCTGCATCACCTGGATGACGAAGACCGTGCTGGAGAAGGTCAGGGCGAAGGCGACCAGCAGTGCCGTGGACAATTCCAGCCCCAGGTCGGGCAGCAGCATGCCGGCCACCAGCAGCAGGGCGGTGAAGAACAGCTGCAGCAGCGCCATGTGAATCACGGTGGTGCCCCAGACCCGCGCCTGCAGCAGCTCGCCCGGCGAAAGCTTGAGGCCGATGGTGAACAGCAGCAGCGTGATGCCCAGGTCCGCCAGCGAAGACAGCAGTTCACCGGCCTGTATGTCGGTCTCGTGCAGTACGAACCCTGCCGCGAGGTAGCCGATCAGCGGGGGCAGGCCGATAAAGCGGGCGAGGAAGCCGCAGCCCAGGGCGATGATAATAATGAGGGGGTCGAGCATGGTTGGCCATGGTACTGTTAAAGCGCAGGGCGTGACAGGTTAATATTGAAGCCAAAGCGGTTAGCACTACCGCCGCGGTGGTGAACGTGCCCTTGGCCGGCGGGTATTTGCTACAGTACGCGTCAGCCGTCCGCGGCGATGCATTCGCAATACTACATTCGCAATAACGACAAGCAGGACGAGAGCTTTGAATAACATATCGGATGGACAATCCCGGCTGACCGCGGCAGTACTCCTGGAAGTGTTGGTGCGCGGTGCCGTGATAGGCGGCCTGGCCTATTTCTGTTACCTGGTCGTTTCACCTTTCATGCCGCTCATGCTCTGGGGCCTGATCCTGGCGATGATGTTCTATCCCCTGCACCAGAAGCTGGCGATTCCAGCGGGATTGCTGGCTGCCGTCTGGGCGCTGTCGGCTGTCGCGGCGAGCCCGGAGATGCCGGGGTAGGGGCGGGCGGTAACCAGTGGGCTGAGGAGCAGACAGCAGCAGGCCAGTGTATAAGATGCTCTTACCATGGAAGCTTCTCGTTTGTTGTTATTGATGCAGAATTAGTAGCTATTACGACCGGCCGATTAATGCCTACTACAGTGGTCGGCGATGCGCCGGTCCCGCCTGCTCGTACTTGTTATGCGGCTGAACTTTCAATTTCCCAGCCAGGAAATACCAGAACTGCAGGGTGGCATTTAAGCGCGCGAGCGAGCACTTTGGCCCGTTCGATTCCGAGATTAACCCTGTTGTTTTCTATGGCCGATATTGTTGACTGGGGAATCCCGGTCAGCTCGGCGAGCTCATTTTGACTAAGCTCTTGCAGCTCCCGGACAACTCTAACGGAGTCTCCGACAGATAATTCGAGCGACTTTTTAGCTTTGCGATAGTCTTTCATGTCAATTCCTCCGGTAGTCATGAGGAGTAACCTTCTCGACCTGTACGAAGACGTTATCGCGATCCACTTTATAGATCACACGATACTGTAGATTGAGTCGAGATGAGCGGTAGCCTCGCCAATCGCCGCTTAAAGCCTCATCATTGAAGCCTCTAATACTACGAAGCCCTTGTGGCCCGGAGATACGGACAATGTCCTTCCACTTTTCGTATCGTTCAAGGACTTCTCGAGGCAATCGGCTTAAGACCCGCGTAATGCGCCTATGCTCATAAATCTCCCACATACCATATTTAATATATATATCATATTTGGTATGTCAAGAGCGATCTTGGCCGCATATGAGTTTGTTTTTCAGTAGTTGCCAAGCATTTCGATACAGGCGACGAAGGCGGCGGTCGAGGCGATCGTGCGCAGGCTGTTCCAGCGCGTCCATCTCACCAGGTAGTCCTGCCACACCTGCTGTGACTGCTGTGGGTCTTCTGCAGCCGCGGCCAGCGCGTTATTCAGAGGCACGTTCGCGGCCGCCGTGGTGACAAACATACCCACCACGTAGACGAGCCCGGCGAAGACCGCGCTGCCTGCGCCGGTCTGCCCCCAGTGCCACAGGCCGGCCACCGCCAGCAGCAGGGCGACCAGCGACGAACCGAAGAACAGCGGCATGAAAGCCGAGCGCAGGATGACGCGATTGATGGCGTTCATGGCGGCGCTGCCCTGGTCGGCCCCGAGGCTGGCGAATGAGCGCATGATGAAGGCTGAAAATGCCAGGTAGGTGCCGGCCATCAGTCCGCTGCTGATGGCCAGGGTCCAGGTAAGTACGACGACGAGCATGCTGTCCATTATGCGACCCTCCCAGGCTGCTGGCCGTCCCAGACGCCGCTGGCGGCGGCCTTGCGCGCGTAGTCGCTGAAGTCCGTGGCCGGCCGGCCCAGCGCCTCGCGCACGCCCTCGGCGATATAGGCGTTCCTGCCGTCGAACAGGTCGGCGAACAGCTCGCGCAGCAGGTCGACGAGGTACTCCGGCACCTGTTGTGCCTTGAGCGCAGCGATGTAGTCCTCCAGCGGCAGCTCCGTCAGCGCGACGGGCCTGCCCGTGGCAGCGGCGATGTCCCGCATGCAGTCGGCGAAGCTCATCAGCCGCGGCCCGGTGACCTCGAACAGGCGATTGCGCAGGCCGGGTTCCAGCAGTGTGGCCACGACCACGTCGGCGATGTCGTCGATGTCGATAAACGGTTCCGCGGCACTGCCCTCGGGCAGCACCAGCTCACCCGCGAGGATACCGTCCAGCATGAAATTCTCGCTGAAGTTCTGCGCGAACCAGCTGGCCTGCACCACGTTCCAGGCCAGGCCGCTGTCGCGCAGCACCCGTTCGGCGCGCTGTGCCCCGTCCTCGCCGCGACCGGACAACAGCACCACGTGCTCCAGGCCCGCCTCGAGGGCCAGCTCGCAAAAGCTTCGGATATCGTCCTCAGCCGCGGGGACGGACAGGTCGGGGTGGTAGGTGAGATAGGCCGCCCTGGCGCCGGCCAGCACCGCCGGCCAGGTCTTCTTTGCCGTCCAGTCGAACGACGGGCTGGTGGAGCGGGACACGCCCAGTACGGGCATGCCGGCATGTTGCAGGCGTGCGGCGACCCGGGAACCGGTCTTGCCGTTGGCGCCGATGACGAGGATGTGTGAGTCGGTCATTGTCTTGCTCTCCTGTTGGGGTGTGACGACGGGTGTTAATTTGCCCCGTAAGAGCTGGACATAGAATCACTAAAAAGCCATGATTATTGACTAATCGTCCAGAAATAGAGCCATGGCCGACGTCCCGCTTACCACGCCCAGGGTGGAATCGGAACTGCCCCCCTCCGACGACCCGCTCGCGGATCCCCTGCGCCTGCTCAAGCTGACGGGTGTACTGCACTGCCGCGCCGAACTGAGCGCGCCGTGGGGGCTGGACATCCCGCGCATCCCCGACTGCATGGCCATCCACATCGTGACCGCCGGTCGCTGCTACCTGGATATCGCCGGGCAACCCACGCGGGAGGTGGGGGCGGGGGAGCTGGTGATGATCCCCCACGGCACGGCGCACCAGTTGCGCAGCGCACCGCGGGCCGCGGTGACGCCGCTGACCGAGGTGCCCGTGCAGCTGATTACCGAGCGTTACGAGCGCATGCGCTTTGGCGGCGGCGGCGCGGCGACCAGCGTCAGCTACTGCGGCGTGCGGGTCGATCCCGCCGGTGCGCAGCGCCTGCTGCAGGTGCTGCCGCTGGTGATCCACCTGGACACGCAGCAGCAGGAGGATGAGTGGCTGCGCGATACGGCGCGCTTTATCTCGCAGGAGGCGGATGCCACCCGCCCGG
>JAWVYG010000110.1:0-7233 GCA_033722815.1 Halioglobus sp. | reverse complement strand
GTATCGCCAGTCGCTTGTTTGGGGGCGCATGGGGCCGCGGCCTGGTGCGTGCGGTGCCCTGCAGGCTGCGCATCACTGGGCTTGAACATATCGACCCGGGCACGCCCTACATCCTGGTGGCCAATCACCTGAGCCTGATGGATATACCGATACTGTACGGCTGGTTGCCGCTCGACCTGAAGTGGGTGATGAAGACGGAGGTGCGCCGTAGCCCGCTTATCGGCTCCGGCACCGCCATGATGGGCCACATCTTCGTCGACCGCGCGGATCACGACGCCGCCATCCATGAGCTGCATGTGCTGGAGGATAACCTGCAGCCGGGGATGTCCATACTGGTGTTTCCCGAGGGTACCCGCAGTCGCAGCGGCAGGCTGCAGGCGTTCAAGATGGGCGCCTTTCACATGGCGGTGGAGCTGCAGGTGCCAATCCTGCCCATCACGATCAGGGGCACAAACGCGATACTGACGCCGGATACCATGGACCTGAACCCGGGCCGTGCCGAACTCATCGTTCACCCGCCGATAAGCCGCGCGGACGTGGTGGCGAGCAGCCCCGAGGCGCTGCGCGACCGCGCGCGGGAGATCATCAGCAGCGCACTGCACGAACCGCCGCCGTCCTAGCGGCGTAGCGGCAACCGTGCCACCGGTTACGACCTGATGTAGTCGATGATCTTGTCGACGCTGGCGTCGGTGAGGTCGGTGTCGATGGTTCGCTCGACCAGTTTGTCCAGGGTCTTGTGCAGTGATTTGCGCAGCAGGCCGAGGAACGCGGGCGGTGCAATCAGGAACAATTGTTCGAAGTGCCGTTCGTTATGCATCTGCTTCAGGCGAGCTGCCAGCAGGCGGGCGAACTCCTGTGCCTCGTGCTCCTTGGGTGAGGTCTCCGGATCGAGTGAGCCATGGGGGTTGCGCGATTTGCCCGGCGCGTCCGATACCAGCTCCTGGTTCGACAGGTGCGCCTCAGTGTGGACGAAGTCTTCCTGCTCCTCCAGGTGATTCAGCACGTCGTGGCTGGCGAAGATGCGGGCGCGCGCATTGTTGGCGACGATGACTCGTGTTTCCATGGTTCTAACTCCCTGCTGGCGTGTCGGCCCGTGTTCCCTTCTGGTATCGCTGGCTGACACATGGATTATCAAGCGTGTTTTTGTAGGTCAGTAATAGCGCCGGTACTGCATCGCCGTTGTTACCCGCTCCCTGGCCATTGCCATCGCCGCGGTCCGGGGCAGTTGTCCCTGTTCACGCATGGCGGACAGCACCGTGCGGGTGTTGCTGCCGATTTTCTCGCTGATGGTATTCAGTGCCTGCGATTCCGTGCCGCCGTGGTATTCCACCGACGCGCAGATCACGCCGCCGGCGTTCGCGATGAAATCCGGCAGTACCAGTATGCCCCTGTCGTGCAGCACCCGCTCCGCCTCTTCGGTACAGGGAATGTTGGCGCCCTGCGCGATGACTTTCGTGCGCAGGCGGCCCGCGTTGTCGGCGTTGATGACATCCGGCCGGGCGGCGGGAATCCAGATATCGCACTCCGCGTCGATCAGCGCGTCCCCGTCCCCCCGTGTCCCCTTGGCATATTCCGTGACCGGATCACCGCCCTGCTTGCAGCGGATCAGGTCGGCCACGTCCAGCCCGTCGGGATTGACGATGCTGCCGCTGGAGTCGGAGGCGGCGACCAGTATCGCGCCTCTCTCCTCCAGGAATCGCGCAGCGTGCATGCCCACGGAGCCGAAGCCCTGCACCACCACGCGGGCGCCGGACAGTTGCAGGTCACAGAAATCGGTGGCGACCTCCAGCGCGGCGACCAGGCCCCAACCGGTGGCACCGATCTCGTCCAGCGGGATGCCGCCGATTTCCCGCGGCAGGCCGACGGCGCGACCGATGCTGTCGCGCATCCAGGCCATGCAGGTCTCGTCGGTGCCCATGTCCGGCCCGGGTATGTAGTCATGTACATCCTCGATCGCCCTGGCGAAGGCGCGCACCAGGTTTTCCTTCTCCGGCAGTGGCAGGCGCGGGTCGGCGAATATCACCGATTTGCCGCCGCCGTGGGGCAGTCCCGCCGCGGCGTTCTTCAGTGTCATGGCGCGGGCCAGGCGGAAGCACTCCTCCAGGCTGACGTCGGGCGCCATGCGCGTGCCGCCGATAGACGGGCCGGTGGCCACGTTGTCCACGACCAGGATCGCCTTCAACCCGGTGTCCTGTGGATCGTAAAGGTGGAGGATCTTCTCGGGGCCGAGTTCATCGCAGAACTGAAAAGCCGGTTCCATCATGTGTCTCCTCTGTTGTCGTTCAGAATTCGGGTCGCTGCAGATGTTCAACCAGCGCACCGAGAAAGCGCGCGGCTTCTATGCCGGTAACGGCGCGGTGGTCGATAGTCACTGACAGGGGTAGTACCGGCCTCACCTCAACGCGGTCTTCGACCACCCTGGGCTGCCGGCTGATGCGGCCGGCGCCGACGATGGCGACCTGGGGTGGCGTGACTACCATCGCGGCGTGTTCGCCGCCGACCGCGCCGAAATTGGACAGCGAAATCGTGGCGCCGCGCAGCTGCTCCGGCGGCAGGGACCGCTCCTGCGCCTGCCTCTGCAATGGCTCCAGTTGCGACGCCAGCGTTTGTGCGTCCTGGTCCGCGGCATTGCGCAGCACCGGCACCAGCAGGCCGTGACGGGTTTCCATGGCGATGCCCAGGTGAACATGTGGATTGTGGCGCAGCGCCATGCGGCCGGCGTCGAAGTGGCAGTTCAGGGCAGGTTCTTCAGCACAGGCGTGTGCAACGGCCAGCACCAGGCGCAGCAGCGGTGGCTGGCGAGTAAACCAGGCGCCGGCGTCGGCCCAGCCGGTCACCGTGGCGGGAACCACCTCGCGCCCGGCGCGGGCCATGTTTTCCGCCATGCTGCGGCGCACGCCGCCAATGGCCTGCCAGCCTTCCTGGGTCGCTCCCGCGCTGCGCTCTACATCCTCGCGGGTGATGATCCCGTCCGGGCCGCTGCCGCTGACGTTCGCCAAGTCCAGCCCCAGTTCGGCGGCCAGTTGCCGCGCCGCGGGCATGGCCCGCACCCTTGCTCCCCCTACAGGCGGGCGGACCTCCGTCACAGTGGCAGTGGTGACATGGCTATCCACTGTCGGCAATGAGCCGGCCACCGTGCCGCTGTCTTCCGCCTCGCCTTCGTCGAACAGCACCAGTACTTCACCCACGGCCAGTCGAGCGCCGGGTTCCGCCAGCAGTTGCGCGATGCGCCCACCGCGCGGGGAGGGAATCTCCACCACCGCCTTGTCGGTCTCCACGGAAACGAGCGGCTGGTTTTCCACCACGCGGTCCCCCGGCTGCACGTGCCAGCAGACGATCTCCGCCTCCTGCAGGCCCTCGCCGAGATCCGGCAGCAGGAACTGTGCCTCGCTCATCGATACTGCAGCGCCTGCAGCGCCGCCTCCACGATGCTGCCGCTGTCCGGCAGGTAATACTCTTCCAGCCGCGGCAGCGGCACCAGGGTATCCGGGCCGCTGACCCGGATCACCGGCGCCAGCAGGTCGGCCAGTTGCTCCTGTGCCAGCCGCGCGGCGATCTCCGCGCCGAAGCCGCCGCTGCCGGGCGCCTCGTGTACGATGACGGCGCGCCCCGTTTTCACCACCGAGGCGGCGATGGTCGGCATGTCCAGCGGCCGCAGTGTGGCGACGTCGACAACCTCCGCGCGGTAGCCCTGCTCGGCCAGGCTATCCGCCGCCGCCAGGGTCTCCATTAGCATGGCACCCCAGCTGACCAGGGTGATGTCCTCGCCTTCGCGCAGGATGAAACAGCTGTCCAGCGGCAGAGCCTGGCCGTCGTCCGCCACGTCTTCCTGCTGCGCCCGGTAGATGCGCTTTGGTTCCAGGAACACCACCGGGTCCGGGTCGGCTATGGCGGCCAGCAGCAGGCCATAGGCCCTGGCCGGGGAGGAGGGGATCACTACACGCAGTCCCGGCACGTGGGCGAACAGTGCCTCCATGCTCTCGGAGTGGTGCTCGGGGGCGTGAATGCCCGCGCCAAAGGGTGCGCGCAACACCAGTGGGCAGGACAGCCTGCCGCGCGTGCGATTACGCAACCGTGCGGCGTGATTGATCAGTTGATCCATGGCGCTGTAAATAAAACCCATGAACTGGATTTCTGCCACCGGGCGCAGCCCGCCGGCCGCCATGCCTACCGCGGTGCCCGCGATCATCGCCTCGGCCAGCGGGGTGTCGATAACCCGCTGCTCACCGAACTGCGACTGCAGGCCCTCGGTAGCGCGGAAGACACCGCCGTTGCGGCCGATGTCCTGCCCCAGCAGCACGACGGAGTCGTCGTCCGCCATGGCTCTCGCCAGGGCCAGGCGAATCGCCTCCACCATGGTAGTCTCAGTCATCGGCGGCGGCCTCCCCGCGGGCGGCCACCCGTGCGCGCTGTGCCAACAGGTCGGCCGGCAGGCTGGCGTACAGGTAATCGAACATGGTCTCGGGCGCCTGTGGCGCGCTGTCCAGGTAGGCGGCCGCGGCCCGGCCCACGCGTTCTTCGCAATCGGCCAGCAGCGCCTGCTCCTGGTCCGAGTTCCAGTGACCGGCGTTTTCCATGTAGCGGCGCAGGCGCAGCACCGGCTCGAATTCCCAGCGCGAACTGGTCTCGGCGTCATCGCGGTAGCGGCTGGCGTCGTCGGCGGTAGTGTGGTCCGCCAGCCGGTAGGTCAGGGCCTCGATGACAGCGGGACCCTCGCCGGCGCGCGCACTGTCCAGTGCCGCCCCGACGCGGTCGCGCACCGCGATGACGTCGTTGCCGTCGACCTGTTCGCCAGGAATGCCCGCGGCGATCGCCTTCTGCGCCAGCGTGGTCGCCGCGCTCTGGCTGTTCCGGGGGGTGGAGATTGCCCACTCGTTGTTGTTGATGACAAAGACTACGGGAGCCGCGCGCACGCCGGCGAAATTCATCGCCTCGTACACATCGCCCTTGGACGTCGCGCCGTCGCCGATCACGCACACCACCGCGTTGTTGCAGCCGCGGATCTGCAGGGCCATGGCCAGCCCCGTGGCGTGGGGCGCGTGGCCGCCGACGGTGACCGACACGGGAAAATCCAGCGGCTGGTCGCGGAAATCGGAGCCGCGCTCGTCACCGCCCCAGTACAGGAACAGCTCCTCCATGGCGACACCGCGCAACAACTGGGCGCCGTGTTCGCGAAACGAGGGCACCAGGATGTCGTCCTGGCCCATGGCCATCGCCAGGCCGGTGCTGACGGCTTCCTGACCCAGCGAGGAGGCGTAGGTGCCCAGGCGCCCCGTGCGCTGCAGCGCCACCGCGTGGGCGTCGAAACTGCGCGTGAGCACCATGGAGCGATACATGGCCTGCAGTTCGTCTGCCTGCAGCGCGAACGAGGGCAGCTGGCCTGTGGCATTACCTTCCCGGTCGAGGTAACGCGTCAGGCCGACGGTGAAGCTGGCGACTTCCTCCCGCAACGGGAAATCCTCTTTATCGTCTCGGTCCTTCATTTTAGACGGTCACTGGCTGCCTTAACTGATCCGCGTCAAACAAATTGCCGCCATTATGGTTGATAGTGGTAACCGCGCCCTTGGTATTACCGAGCAGGCGGTGCGTTTTTTGTCCAGGTGATGGATGGCAGACAGAGCGGTCGATGCACAGGCGACGGGGCGCGCGGCTGTGGCGTCACTGCCGCAGACAGGCAGTCCGAATGAAAGCGATCGTGTTCCGTCAGTATGGACGACTTGAAGAGCTCGAACTGCGGCAGGTGCCTCGGCCGCAACCTGCCGAGGATGATGTGCTGGTTCGCGTCAGGGCGTCGTCGGTCAATTCCTGGGACTGGGAGTACTTCAACGGCACACCATTTATCAACCGACTGATGTTTGGCCTCCGGCGCCCGCGACAAGGGAAACAGCGTCTCGGTGCGGATATTGCGGGTGTCGTGGAGGCGGTTGGCAGCCGCGTAACGCTGTTTAAACCGGGAGACGAGGTCTTCGGTGACCTATGGGACCGCTGGGGCGGATTCGCCGAATACGCCTGTACCGCGCAATTCGGACTGCAGAAAAAGCCGGAGGGTGTGAGCTTCGAGGCGGCTGCCTGCGTACCGCAGGCGGGCGTATTGGCGTTGCAGGGGCTGCTCAGGGGCGGGCAGGTTGCGGCCGGTCAGCGCGTACTGGTCAACGGCGCCGGCGGTGGAGTCGGCAGCTTCGCCATCCAGCTCGCGCGACTGCATGGTGCCGAGGTTACCGCGGTGGACGCCGCACATAAACTGGACCTGGCGCGGACCCTGGGAGCAGAGCACCTGATCGACTACCGGGTCGAGGACTTCACATCGACGGGTCAGACCTGGGACCTGATTCTGGATTGCCAGAATTTCAGGTCGTACTTTGCCAATCGGCGCGCCCTGGCGCCGGGCGGGACCTACGCCATGATCGGCGGTTCTATTCCACGG
Organism: Halioglobus sp.; assembly: GCA_033722815.1. Classification (GTDB taxonomy): domain Bacteria; phylum Pseudomonadota; class Gammaproteobacteria; order Pseudomonadales; family Halieaceae; genus Marimicrobium. The sequence goes on along the minus strand of JAWVYG010000110.1, from coordinate 809 downwards.
GTTTATCAGCTGTGGATGCTTAATCTGCTGGCGCCACTGGCGCACGATGGCAGAAAACTGTGTCTGGTCGCCGAAGGGCCGAACAAGGGGCTGGCGGACCTGGCGCGACTGCTCGACAGCGGCGAACTGGCACCCGTGATCGACAGAACTTTCCCATTGTGCGACGTACCCGAAGCATTGCGCTATTTTGGTGAGGGGCGTCATCGGGGGAAGATCGCCGTTACCGTACCGGGCTGACAACAGAAATATGAAAGCCGCAGTCAACGAACACTATGGATCGCCGGACATTCTGTCGATCCGTAATTTGCCACGCCCGGAGCCCGCTGGTGACGAGATTCTGATCAGGGTCTATGCCACGACCGTGAGCCGCACGGACGCCTGCGCGCTGCGCGCGCACCCCTTCTTTGTGCGCCCCTCAACCGGCTGGCTGCGCCCGAAAAACACGGTGCTGGGCCTGGACTTTGCCGGGAAGGTCGAAGCGATCGGGCGGGACGTCACGAAGTTTTCTCCCGGAGACCGGGTTTTCGGCCTGACACCGGGCGGCTATGGCGCACATGCGGAGTATGTCTGCATTGCGCAGGACGGTGCCGTTTCGCGCATGCCGGAACACACTGACTTTGCCGAGGCCGTTGTGTGCGAGGGCGCCTGGTACGCCGACACCAATTTGCAGCGACTGGGCCTGCGCCCCGGCGACAAGATACTGATTTACGGCGCGTCCGGCGCCATTGGCTGTGCGGCGCTGCAGCTGGCGAAAATCTACGGTGCCCAAGTGACTGCGGTGGTCTCGACGCCGCACATACAACTCGCCC
>JAWVYG010000109.1:0-7238 GCA_033722815.1 Halioglobus sp. | reverse complement strand
TCCGCATCCCCCTGCGCCAGCCGCGGCAGCAACAGCGTATCGCCCAGGTCCTCGAGCAGCAGGTAACCGCGCGCCAGGTCGGCGTCCAGCAGCGCCGGTACACGCACGCCGCCGTCCTGCAACAGCGCACGCACGGCGAGGAACGCATCGTTTTTTTCCGTCTGCGGCGGCGCCTCCACGAGTACGTAACTGTGTCCACCCAGCTGCGCACGGAAATACCTGCGGCTGCTGGCATCACCTGCCACGACAGTCGGGGCGGTCGCGTCGGCGCTGTCCAGGCCCAGTGATTGCAGCGCCCAGGGCAGCAGGGAGTCAGGTGGTGGCTGGGCCGGCATGAGGCTTCCCGAACAGATCAAAATTTCACGGACAAGGGCCAAGGGATGCTTTAGAATTCGCCTTCACCCCGCTGACAGACCCTGCACCGAATGATTGTCGAACGCACCCGACTGCACCTGCGAGCTTCCCGGCGTCGGGTACTGCGCGCAGGCGTCATTGCAGCCCTGGCCGCGTCGACCATTTCCCTGGCGCAGGATAACAATCCCGGGGGCTGTGTCGTCAACGAAAAAAGCGGTGACGATTCCTGCTCCGAGGCCGGCGCCAGCCTCGACTGGGTGCCGATCGACCAGGTCCCCGAGGCGCTGCGCGACGCGCAGTGCCGCAACTGCAGCGGGCGCTACCTCGACCCGCTGGCGGGCGTGAGTACCGCAGAACCGCCCGAGAGAGCGCAGATCAACGCCCGCGCCGACAGCAGCGACCTGCAGGGCAACCAGGCTGTGTTCGACGGCAGGGTACAGGCACAACAGGGCTATCGTCGCCTGTATGGTGACAACGCCGTGGTGTTTCGCGACCGGGAATCCGCCGTCCTGACCGGCAACGTCACCTTGCGCGAGCCGGGTGTGCTGCTGACCGGCGGCGAGGCCGAGGTGTTCTCTGAGACCGGCGAGGCCACGGTCAAGGACGCCAGTTTCGTCTTCCACGAACAGCATATGCGCGGTGCAGCAGACCTGTTGCGACGCGACGCAGACGGCTTCGTGCACATACAGGACGGCAGCTTCAGCTACTGTGCGCCGGGCGAAAAGGACTGGATGGTGCACGCCGAACACCTGAAACTGGACCTCGACGAGGGCCTGGCGACAGCCAACGACGCGACCATCGAGTTCGAGGGTGTGCCGGTGTTCTACTCGCCGTGGCTGCAGTTCCCGATAGATGACCGGCGGCGCACCGGTGTGCTGTGGCCGGACTTCGGCAACGACAGTTCCGGCGGCCTGGACATCACCGTGCCCGTGTATGTCAACCTTGCTCCCAACTACGATGCGCTGTATTCACCGCGCTATATCGAGGAGCGCGGGTTCAACCAGGAACTGATGCTGCGCTACCTCAGCCCGCGCACCGGCCAGTGGTCCGTGGGCGGCGCGTGGATGCACGACGACGACAAGTACGCCGACCGCGAAGAGGTCACCGGCGGCTCGGACCGCTGGCTGGGAGTGATCAAGCAGGACGGCCTGTTCCGGCAGCGCTGGCGCTCGAAGGTCGATTACAGCAAGGCCAGTGATGTCGACTACATGAAGGACCTGGAGACCACCAGCCTGGAATCCCAGCGCAAGACCAGCCTGCTGCAGCTCGCCGCGCTCGACTATCTCGGGGACAACTGGCTGTTCAACCTGGAGGCGCGACAGTTCCAGAGCCTGGCCGACGACATCAACAAGGATTACCAGACGCTGCCGCAGCTGAGCGCGAGCTACTGGGGCCGCGGCCAGCCCTTCGAACTGGAGCCTGTCATCGCGGCGCAGCTGTCGAACTTCGACAGCGACGAACAGCGGGTGACGGGGCAGCGGCTGTACGCCGAGGGCGGCGTGACCTACCCGATGCGCTGGCTGGCCGGCTTCCTGCAACCGACGCTGAAGTACCGCCAGCTGTACTATGAGCTCAGCGAGGGCGATGGCTTCACGAAGGACAATCCCTCCGCCGGCGCCACCCTGGCCAGCCTGGACGGCGGGCTGGTGTTGGAGCGCCAGACCAGCATCGGCGGCAAGCTTCTGCTGCAGACCCTGGAACCGCGCCTGTACTACCTGTACAGCGAGAACGAGGAACAGGCGGACCAGCCGGATTTCGACAGCGCGGAGTTGACCTTCACCTACAACCAGCTGTTCCGTGAGACGCGCTTTTCCGGTCGCGATCGGCTCGATGACGCCAACCAGGTCGCCGTGGGCCTGACCACCAACTTCATCGACAATCTCGACGGCAGCAGCATCCTGCGGGCCAGCATCGGCCAGATCTACTACTTCCGCGATCGCGAGGTACGCCTGCTGCCCACCGCCGAGCCGCTGGATGACTCCGGTTCGGAAATCGCGGGCGAACTGGACTTCACCCCCACCAGCCATATCCGCATGCGCACCAGCCTGGTCTACGACCCCTTCGACGAGAGGATGAACTCGGGCAATTTCCACACCAGCTACCAGGCCGACAACGGCGGCATCTTCAACCTGGGTTACTCCTACCGCAGGCCGCTGACGGCGCTGTCCCCAGACCAGCCGAACACCGAGGAGGCGAGCCTGTCCGCCTACGTGCCGCTGAACAACAAGTGGAGCGTGTTCGGCGCCGTAAACTACAACACCGAAGCCGATCGCAGCGTGGAAGATATGGTGGGCGTTGAATATGATAGCTGCTGCTGGAGCGTGAGGTTCCTCTACCTGAGGTATTACAATAACGAGTCCGGCGCCCTGACCGATTTCGAAGATCCCGACCTGGAGCGGGAGAACACCCTCCAGTTCCAGATTTTTCTCAAGGGTATGGGCGGTTTCGGCAACCGCATTACCGACATCATGCAGGATATGATCAGAGGTTTCGATGAACGTGAGTATTAGGACTCTGCTGCGGGCGGCGGCACTGGCAACCGCCCTCGGGAGCGCTGCCGGCGCTGGCGCGGCCACGCAGGTGCTCGACCAGGTGGTGGCGATCGTCGACAACGACGTGATCATGGCCAGCGAGTTGCGCGAGCGGGTGACGGCGGTCACCGGCAACCTCAACGCCCGCGGCATCGCGCTGCCGCCGGAGGAGGAGCTGATCCGGGAAACACTGGACAGGCTGATCCTGGAGAGCATCCAGCTGCAAAAAGGCACCCGCGTCGGGGTGCGCATATCCGACGCCCAGCTCAATGCCGCATTGCAGCGTATCGCCGCCCAGAACCGCATGGACCTCGACCAGTTTCGCCAGGCGCTGGAGGCGCAGGGCCAGTCCTACGCGGAGATGCGCGAGCAGTTGCGCAGGGAGATGATCATCCAGCGCGTGCAGGCGGGTAACGTCAACCAGCGCATACAGATCACCGAGCAGGAGGTGGAAAACTTCGTCGCCACCCAGGAGGGGCGCAAGCTGACCCAGCCGGAGTACCGCATCCTGCACGCCCTGCTGCCCCTGTCCCCGGGCGCCACGGAGTCGGAGATCGATGCCGCGAGAGCATTCGTCGAAGGCGCGCTTGGCCGCATACGCGGCGGCGAGCCCTTCGAAGCCGTCGTGGGCGCCGACGGCGGCTCCTACGCCTTCAGCGGCGGCGACCTCGGCTGGCGCAAACTGGACGACCTGCCGTCACTGTTCAGCGACGTGGCCCCCGGGCTGGGCAAGGGCGAAACCGCCGGGCCGATTCGCTCGGACAGCGGCCTGCACCTGATCTACATGGCCGACGTGCGCGGCGGCGAGCGCATGGTCGCGCAGACCCAGGTGCGGCACATACTGGTCAAGCCCTCCGAGATCTTGAGCGACGATCAGGCGCGGCAGCTGGTAGAGCAGCTGCGTGAACGCGCCGGCGCCGGCGAGGATTTCGCGGCGTTGGCCCGGGAGTACTCCGAAGACATCGGCTCGGCGACCGAGGGCGGCGAGCTGGGCTGGACGAACCCGGGACAGATGGTGCCCGAGTTCGAGGCGGCGATGGCCGCGACTGAGGTGGGCGCCATATCGGAGCCAGTGCGCACACAGTTCGGCTGGCATATCCTCGAGGTACAGGGCAGGCGCAACCAGGATATGAGCCAGGAGGCCGCCCGCGCCAAGGCAATGAACTTCCTGCACGAGCGCAAGTACCAGGAGGAACTGGACGCCTGGCTGCGACAGATTCGCGACGAAGCGTTTGTCGACATCAAGTAGGCGAGCGTGCCGATACCCCGGATAGCTATCACCACCGGCGAGCCCGCGGGCATCGGCCCGGACGTCACCCTGCTCGCCGCCCTGCGTGACTGGGACGGGCAACTGGTCGCCATCGGCGACGCGGACCTGCTGCAACAACGCGCCGAGCTGCTCGGTATCGACGTCGACCTGCAGCCGTTCACACCGGACCGGGCACCCGCACGCCACGAGCCCGGCGCCCTGGCCGTCTGCCACGTGCCGACCGCGAGCGCCGTTACGGCGGGCAGGCTGGACCCGGCGAATTCCGCCTATGTGCTGCGCACCCTGCGCGAGGCGGTCGAGGGCTGCCAGCGGCACACCTTTGCCGCCATGGTCACCGCACCCGTGCAGAAATCCGTTATCAGCGACGCAGGCGTGCCGTTCAGCGGCCACACCGAATTCCTGGCGCAGGAAACGGGCACGCCGCGTGTGGTTATGATGCTGGCTACCGAACAGCTGCGCGTCGCGCTGGCCACCACCCACCTGCCATTGCAGGAGGTCCCCGCGGCGATAACACCCGGGCTGTTGACCGAGACGCTGCACATCCTGCACGGCGACCTGGTAAAGAAGTTCGCCATCGAACAGCCACGCATCGCGGTGCTGGGGCTCAATCCCCACGCCGGCGAGGGCGGACACCTGGGCAGTGAGGAGCTGGAGATCATCGTTCCCGTACTGGAGCGCCTGCGCGGGGAGGGCATGTCGCTGCTGGGCCCCCTGCCGGCGGATACCGCCTTCAATCCGCAGGTGATGGAACAGGTGGATGCCTACCTCGCCATGTACCACGACCAGGGTCTGCCGGTGCTGAAGTACGCGGGTTTCGGCAATGCCATCAACATCACGCTGGGTCTGCCGGTTATCCGCACATCCGTCGACCATGGCACGGCGCTGGACCTGGCCGGCAGCGGCAGAGCCAGCGCGGGGAGCATGTTGCAGGCGATCACTGTGGCGTTGCGCCTGGCGCAGGCGGGAAGCTAGCAGCCTCTTGAAAAAGTCTCAGCCGAGTGCAAGTCAAGCGGTGGCCAGCTGAGGCTTTTTCAACGGGCTGCTAATCGGCTTTCTCGGTGTCCCTGCGCGCCTGCTCGGCCATCTGGGTCTCGCGACCCTGGCGGTGGCCGTCGTTGATGAAGGCCTGGTAGGCGTCGACCACTTCCGTGGGGTCACCCTCCATCTCGACGCGGCCGTCTTTCAGCCACACGACACGGGTGCACAGTTTCTTGATCTGTTCGGCCATGTGGGAGACGAACACTACCGTCTGTTCGCCGGCTATCCGGTCCTGCATCGCGGCCAGCGCCTTGCCGCGAAAATGCGCGTCGCCGACGCTGAGCACCTCGTCGATAAGCAGGATGTCCACGTCGGTCAGCAGCGCGGTGGTAAAGCTCAGTCGTGCACGCATCCCGGCGGAGTAGGTTTTTACCGGTTCCTCGAAGGAGTCGCCGAGTTCGGAAAATTCCTTGATGTCGTGCAGCGCCGCCTCGGCTTCCTTGCGCGAGGCGCCCTGCAACATGGCGGCCAGCAGCGCGTTGTGCCTGCCGGACAGATCCAGCTTGAATCCCAGCCCGAGACTGAGCAGGGAGGCATGGTGGCCGGGCGCACTCGTGACCCTGCCCGAGTTGGGCGCGAGAATACGCGCCATCACACGCAGCATCGTCGTCTTGCCCACGCCGTTGCGGCCCACCACGCCCACGGTCTCACCCTCGTAAACCTTCATGCACACCCCGTCGAGTACGCGGTGAATGCCGTGGTCGAAGGTCTTACGCGAGGTGTGGAAGCTGAGGGTGACATCCTCCAGCTCGAGCAGCGGTGCACCCCTGTCCTGTGTCATGCTGCCAGTGCCTTCAGCGCCAGGAACTGGCTCGTGCGGCGCATCAAGAGCACCATACCGCATAGCAGCGCGGCAAAGCCGACCCCGATGCTCAACAGGTGCGCGAGGTCGGGCGGCGTCTGGTACATCAGTATCTGCCGGTAAGCGTCGAGGATAAATGCCACGGGGTTGATCGCCAGCAGCAGCTCCGACTTCTCCGGCGAGCCAAGCTCGCGCACGTTCCAGAACACACCCGACGTGAACATGAGGAACAGCATGCCCATGCCGATCAGCGGCAGGAAATCGCGCACGATACAGACCAGCGTGGCGCCGACATAGCTGCAGGCGAGGATCGCGATGTAGTTGACGATAACCAGAGGTATGAGATATAGCCACGCGCTGGTGACGGGGTAACCGCTGAACACAAGGATAATGAACAACAGCACGAACACCGCGGCCTGCTTGTACATGCCCTCCTGCACCGTGGCCAGCGGAAACAGTGTCTTGGTGGTATGGATCTGCCCCACCAGGCCGCGCCCGTTGATGATGCTGCTGGACGCCTGGGTGACCGACTTGGAGAACCACAGGTACATGAACTTGCCGATCATCAGGAAAAACAGGAAGTCCTCCTGCCGCGACGTCAGGATCATGGTGAACACGACATAGAACACGCCGACATAGAGGAAGGGCTCCAGCACCCACCACAGGTAGCCGAGAAAGAACTTGGAGGCGTCGGCCCGCAGCGACATGCGGGCCATGACATCTGCCAGGCGAAGGTACTGTAAAAACGACATCAGTCCGGGGTCAGCTTTATTGGTATGCGCGATGCGCCAGTGTACCAAAATCCCCCGGGGCAGCGGTAGGAATAAGCGTTGCCGGCGTTACAATGGCGTGATGAGCCGCACACTTTTACCGCACCGTCCGCGCAAGCGCTTCGGCCAGAACTTCCTGCGCGACCCCGGCGTCATAGCACGCATCCTGGCGGCTATCGATCCGCACGCGGGCGAGCACCTGGTGGAAATTGGTCCCGGCGAGGGCGCCCTGACCGACGGGCTCGTGGCCTCCGGCGCCCGTGTCGATGTCATCGAACTCGACCGCGACCTGGGGCCCGGCCTGCTGGCCGCCCACGGCTTGAAGAACACCTTCACGCTGCACAGCGCCGACGTGCTCGGCTTCGACTTCGACTCGCTTGCCGGCGACGCCGGGGCGGCACTGCGCATCGTAGGCAACCTGCCCTATAACATTTCGACGCCGCTGATCTTCAAGCTATTGGCGCACACCCACC
>JAWVYG010000108.1:0-7250 GCA_033722815.1 Halioglobus sp. | reverse complement strand
CCGGCAGCCATACCTCGGCCCAGGCGTGGGCGTCGAACTGGTGCACGATGACCGTCTTGTTGACGGGATTGACCTCCCCGCCCTGGTAGCCCGCAACCACCCTGGCCGGCAGCCCCGCGGCGCGCATCATCAGTACGAACGCGTAGGCGTAGTGCTCGCAGAAGCCGCGCCGGCCCTGGAACACGAAATAGTCCATGCCGTTCTCCGCCGGCAACGTACCGGGCTGCAGGGTGTACACGAACGGCTGCGTGTTGAACATGCGCAGCACGCTGTCGATGAAGGCGGCGTCGCTGCCGGCCTGTTCGCGCATCTCCACCGCCAGCGCTCGCGTCTGCAGGTCGCCGGTGGGCGGCAGCCGCGTCTCGATCTTGCGGCGCCAGCCGGACAGCTCATCTTGCACGGTCGCGTCCGGCCAGCTCCGCACCTGGTACATCAGCTCGGTCTCCACCGGCGCGAGCGTGTACAGGCGATAGTCCGGCGCCTCGATGACCCCGCTGTGATCGCTGCGCGCATACTGCAGGCCGTACAACCAGTTCTGCTGCGTCGGCTCCATGATAACGCTGTAACGCAGGGGCTCCCCGGGGGTCGCCACGGGCGCGGGCCGCAGCTCGCCGTTGGGAACGGCAAACGGCCCCAGCGCGGACCAGGTCCCCTCGTCGAGGCGGCTCATCACCAGCCCGCGCCAGTACAGCGCGGATTTTGGCGGGATTTCGCCCTCGAACTTGACGCGGAACGCGACCTCGTCGGACTGGCTGAGCCTGGCCACGTCGCCGGGTTTCATGAAATCGCTCATCCCGGTGCGCGCCATGCCGCTCTTGATCGGCACGGTCCACAGTGGGCCGAAACGCGGAAAGATCAGGAACAGCACCACCATCAGGGGCATGGCCTGCATCACCATCACCGACGCACGGCGCAGGGAGTGGGTATTGAACTCGTGCTGTTGCGGCTGGTGCAGCGCGATCAGCGCCGCTGTCACCAGCACGACATTGACCAGGCCGAAGACGGTGATCAGCAGGTCCTGGCTGAACAGGAACTCCGTGATGCAGACGAAGTAGCCGAGAAACAGCAGTACGTAGGCATCCTTGCGCCGCACCAGCTCCACCAGCTTCAGGGCGAACGCGGTAAGCAGCAGCGCCACCGTGGATTCCAGCGTCAGCAGTGTGCCGTAGCTGGCGTAGATGCCGGCGAAACTGCTCACCGTCATCGCGATTTTGACGCGATTGCCGGGGAATGACCAGCGGCCGCGGTGCACCATGGTGCGCCACACCACCGCCAGCACGTAGACGCCCAGCACCCACAGCGGCAGCCGCACCGCGTGAGGCGCTACCAGCGCGGTCATGCAGATGATGATCCACAGGAGCGCGTTGCGCGGAATCTGTTCCTGCAGCTTCACCGCCCCTCGTCCTCCACGCCATGGAGCGCCAGCGCGCGCAGGACCGCTTCGCGGTGACGGTCGCCCCGCGCGGGCTCGATCACCACGCCGGGCAGGCGCAGCCCGTAGTCCTCCTGCCCGGCGTCGAGCTGCAGCGCCCAGTAGCACAGGTGCGACAGGCGCTGCTCGACGGGCAGGCCGCCAAAGGCATCCCAGTCCAGCCATACGCTGCGTTCGGCATAGGCCGTGTACTGCTTGCTCTGCAGGCCCTGGCCCTTGGCCAGCGCCTTCCAGTGCACGTGACGCAGGGAATCACCGCGCTGGTAATCGCGGATGCCATAGAAGTCGTCGCTGCCGATGACCGGTACGTCGGCGCCGTCGGCGCTGTCGCTGGCCAGGCCCGGCAGCTCCGCGCCCGGCAGCGGCTTCGGGTACACCAGCGCGTGCAGGTCGAGGTCGACCCAGGTCCAGCAGCGCAACAGGCCCATGGGATAGGTGGACTCGAGCAGCAGTCGCCCCGGCCGGAACCAGCCGCGCGCCGTCACCGGCATGTGCAGGCGCACCGTCACCTCGTCGTCGGCAGCCAGGTTCACCAGCGCCTCGCTGCTCTCGGGCCACTGCACATGCAGGCCGTAATGCTCGCGCCTGCGGCTCTTGCTCAGCAACAACTCGAATTCACTCTGCTGGCCGGGAAAGGCCGGCGCCGCGCGTACGGCGCGGATGGTCAGGCCGGAGAGATTGGCGTAGGTATGCAGTATCGCGATGACGAACAGCGTCGCGAGCAGGAAGGTCACGGCGTAGGTGAGGTTGTTCTGGAAGTTGACGGCCGTGAGCAACATGACCAGGAGGCAGAACAGGAAGAAAATGCCGGGCCAGCTGGGGAAGATGAAGATGCGCCGCTGGTCGAGCGTCACCTCCCGCGCCGGCGGTATGCGCCGGTTGACCCACTGGCGGAAGCGCTCCTGCAGTCGCTGGTACCACAGGGCTCGTTGCGCCGCGAAGCTACCCGCCATGCCGTCCCCCTCAGGAGGCAATCACGTCCACGTTGCGCAGCAGCAGGTCGACCAGCGCCCCGCCCTCACCGGAGTACTCGCCACTGGGCAGCAGGCGGTGGGACACGACGGCACTCAGCACCACCTGGATATCTTCGGGCACCACGTGGCCACGGTTGTGCATGACCGCCCAGGTCCTCGCGCTATCGAGCAGTGCCAGGGCGCCGCGCGGCGACAGGCCGACCTCGAACTCCGGCGACTGGCGCGTGTAGGCGACCAGGCGCTGCAGGTAGTCCAACAGCGAGTCGGACGCGTGCACCTGGGTGACCGCCTGCCGCAGGGCCTCCAGCTGGGGCGGGTCGATGCGGCGCTGCAGCGCGGATGCCTCCAGGGCAGAACCCTGGCGTCGCTCGAACATCTCACGCTCCGCCTTCGGGTGCGGATAGCCGAGTTCCAGGCGCATGAGAAAGCGATCCAGCTGCGACTCGGGCAGCGGGTAGGTGCCCGACTGGTGTACCGGATTCTGCGTGGCAATGACGAAGAAGGGATCCGGCAGCTGCCGGGTGGCGCCCTCGACAGTCACCTGCCCCTCTGCCATGGCCTCCAGCAGCGCACTCTGTGTGCGCGGCGTGGCGCGGTTGATCTCGTCGGCGAGCAGCAGCTGGGTAAAGATGGGGCCCTCGTGAAAGCTGAAACTCGAGGCCTGGCTGTCGAATACCGAGACGCCGAGAATATCCGCCGGCAGCAGGTCGCTGGTGAACTGCACCCGCGTCCACGACAGGCCCAGCACGCTGGCCAGCGCGTGGGACAGCGTGGTCTTGCCCATGCCGGGCAGGTCCTCGATCAGCAGGTGCCCGCGGGCAATCAGGCAGCACAGCGCCAGCCGGATCTGCGGTTCCTTGCCCAGCAGGACCTTGCCCACCTCGGCGACCGCGTCATCCACCGCACTGTGCAGCTTGCGCGCCCCGGCGTCACTGACACTCACGGGGGTTGCGCCTGCGCCTGAACTGCTCGTCATGGCCGTTACGCCTCCTGTGGGGGCCAACCTGCCCCGAATGCCGCCCGCGGCGCCTGCCCCGCAAGGGGCGCCACACCGATGGCGACGGTACCTGATAGCAGTGTATACGTGCGATTACGCCCTCAGCCACGGGAAATTGCCAAAAACACCAAATAATCACGGCGGCTGCGGCGGCCGGCGCAGCGGCTGTACAGGTTGTGTAAAGGTGGGGGGAGGCCCCTACAGCGCGCTGAATCCGCGCGCGAGATCTGCCTTGATATCGTCGACGTGCTCGAGGCCGACCGCGACACGCACCAGGTTGTCGGCGATGCCCGCAGCGTCGCGCTGCTCGACCGTGAGCCGGCCGTGGGTCGTGGTCGCCGGGTGCACGATGGTCGTCTTGGCGTCACCGAGGTTGGCGGTCAGCGACATGACCTCGGTAGCGTCGATAAAACGCCAGGCCTCGTCGCGGCCGCCGCGCACCTGGAAGGACAGGACGCCGCCGAAGGCGCGCTGCTGGCTGGCAGCCAGCGCGTGGCCGGGGTGATCCTCGAGCCCGGCGTAATACACCTTTTCCACCTGTGGCTGCTCGCGCAGCCATTGCGCTATCGCCAGCGCCGAACGGCTGTGCTGCTCCATACGCAGGCGCAGCGTCTCGAGGCCCTTGAGAAAGACCCAGGCGTTGAAGGCGCTCATGGTCGGGCCGCAGGTGCGCAGGAACGTCACGACCTCTTCCATGTGCCGCTCGCTGCCGACCACTACGCCACCGACGCAGCGGCCCTGCCCGTCGAGATACTTGGTGGCGGAGTGAATAACGATGTCCGCGCCCAGCGCCAGCGGCAACTGCAGCGCCGGCGTGCAGAAACAGTTGTCCACCACCAGCAGCGCATCGTTGGCCCGCGCCAGTTGCGACAACGCACCGATATCGGCCACCTCACACAAGGGATTCGACGGCGTTTCCAGGAACAGCAACGCGGTCTCGGGCCGCATCGCCTTCTCCCAGCCGGCAGTGTCGAGCAGCGGCACGAAGCTGACCTCGACGCCGAACTTGCTCATGTACCTGCCGAACAGGTTGGTGGTGGTGCCGAACACGTCGCGCGAGCAGACCACGTGGTCGCCCGCCTGCAGCAGCGCCATGCAGGTGCTGAGTATGGCGGACATGCCCGACGCGGTACCGACCGCCGCCTCCGCCCCTTCCAGCGCGGCGATGCGCTCTTCGAAAGAGCGTACCGTGGGATTGGTATAGCGCGAGTAGACATTGCCCGCGGACTCGCCCGAGAAACGCTCCGCCGCTTCCCTGGCGTCGGCGAACACGTAGCTCGAGGTGAGAAAGATCGGCTCGGCATGCTCGCCCTCGTCCGTGCGGTGTATTCCCGCGCGCACGGCCAGCGTATCGAGATGGGCATCAATCAGCGGATTGTCCTTGTCGCGATCTGTCATGTTTCAGGCGTCGTTATGCAGTCCGACCAGGGCGCCCTCCGCCCGCAGCTGCTGGCGCTGCCTGGTCTGGGCGTCATCGTTACGCAGACTCTCCACGCGATCAAGGTAATTCTGGTCCACGTCGCCGGTGATGTACTCGCCGTTGAAAACCGAGCAGTCGAAGCCGTCCACCTCGGGATTGCCCTCGACGGAGCAACGCACGAGATCGTCGAGATCCTGGTAGACGAGCCAGTCGGCGCCGATCAGCTCACACACCTCGTCGACCGTGCGGTCGTGGGCGATCAGCTCCGATGCCGAGGGCATGTCGATGCCGTAGACGTTCGGGTAGCGCACCGGCGGCGCGGCAGAGGCGAAAAAGACGTTGGCGGCCCCGGCCTCCCGCGCCATCTCGATAATCTGCCGGCAGGTCGTGCCGCGTACGATCGAGTCGTCAACCAGCATCACGTTCTTGCCCTCGAACTCCAGCGGCACCGGGTTGAGTTTCTGCTTCACCGAACGCTTGCGGTGGCTCTGGCCCGGCATGATAAAGGTGCGCCCGATGTAGCGGTTCTTCATCAGCCCCTCGCGGAACTTGATGTTCAGCTCGTAGGCCATCGACTGGGCGGCGATGCGGCTTGTATCGGGTATCGGGATGATGACGTCGATCTGCAGTTCGGGTTTCAGGCGGCGTATCTTCCTGGCCAGCGCCGCGCCCTGGCGCATGCGCGTCTTGTACACCGAGATCCCGTCCATGAGGGAGTCCGGGCGGGCGAAATAGACATGTTCGAAAATGCACGGCAACAGGCGCGGCCTGTCGGCGCACTGGTGGCGGTGCAGCTGCCCTTCCTGGTCGATGAAGATCGCCTCCCCGGGGGCGACATCGTCGAGCAGGGTGAAGCCCAGCACATCCAGGGCGACACTCTCGGAGGCAATCATGTACTCCGTGCCGTCGGGCTTGTCGCGATAGCCGATCACCAGCGGGCGCACCCCACAGGGGTCGCGGAAGCCGAACACACCGTAGTTAACCAGCAGCCCGACCACGGCGTAGCCGCCCTGGCAGCGCCGGTGCACGGCCTCCACCGCCTTGAAGATATCGCCGGCACCCGGGTTGAGCTTGCCCAGGGTCTGCAGCTCGTGCGCGAACACGTTCAGCAGCACCTCCGAGTCGGAGTCGGTATTCAGGTGACGCAGGTCGTCATCGAACAGTTCCCGCGTCAATTGTTCGGAATTGGTCAGGTTGCCGTTGTGTGCCAGCGCGATACCGTAGGGCGAGTTGACATAGAACGGCTGCGCCAGGGCCGGGCCGGAGCTGCCGGCCGTGGGATAGCGCACATGGCCGATGCCCATGGTGCCGGTGAGGCGCTGCATGTGTTCCTGGCGGAATACGTCGCGCACCAGGCCCTCGCTCTTGCGCTGGCTGAAACGCCCGCCGACGCAGGTGACGATGCCCGCGGCATCCTGCCCGCGGTGCTGCAGCACCGTCAGCGCATCGTAGATATCCGGGGCGACATCCGACTTGGCGACTACTCCGACCAGACCACACATTCAACTATTCTCCCAGGCTTGCCATGTCAGGGCTGCAATCCGGGCCCCAGGTCCTGGCCCATGTCCGTAAATACCATCTGCACCCAGTTCAGCAGCATATCGACATGCGGCATCAACTGCGACTGGTACAACCAGGTGAGATTCTGCGGCGGTACCAGCTGCCGGGCAACCCAGGCCACCACGAGCACCAGTATCGCGGCGCGTGCGAAGCCGAACACCGTCCCCAGCAGCCTGTCCAGCGGCGACAACCCGGTGGCCCTGACAACCTGCTTGCCCAGCCGCGCCAGCAGCCGCGCCAGGATCATCGTGACCACGAACAGGATGGCAAAGCTGACGACGTAGCGGCCCGTGATACTGCTTATCCAGCCACCCAGCAGGCTCGCCAGCTCGCCGGCGAACACGTTCGCTACCACGAAGGCCGCCACCCAACCGGCCAGCGAAATCGCCTCGCGGGTGAAGCCGCGAATCAGGCTGACCAGCATCGACGACAGGAACACCAGCACGATGAGCCAGTCGACCGCGTTGAACAACTGCCAATTTACCACCGGCCGCCCCGGCTGCCACTGTCATGACCTCCCGGCCCGGCGGCGGCAATCATGCCCCGCTGCCCATCGGTTGCTGCGCGCCTGCGGGGACAGCCTTCACGGTACGTACCTGCGCACCATGGAAGTGACGCCGAAGGCGGCGTCCACCTCACCGCGAATCGCCTCCAGCGGCGCCTGCTCGAACTTCGGCCCGACGTAGACCCGGTACAGGCGGCGTCCGTTGCTGCTCACGCTCCTGACGTAGGCATCGTGGTCCATGGCCAGCAGCTGGCGCCGGATGTCCTCGGCCTTGTCCGCACTGCTCACACTGGCCACCTGCAGGATCCACGCCACGGGCACGCCGTCGGCGTCCAGCGACAGCGGCTCGGTACGCGGCGCGG